>JAFQQV010000064.1 GCA_017410425.1 Oscillospiraceae bacterium | reverse complement strand
CTTGCGTGAGACTGGGGGAGAGAAATTCCTTTAACACTTTCTCTCCCTCCGTCATTTGCTTTGCAAATGACACCTCCCTCATCAGAGGGAGGCTTTCCGCTACGGCGGAACTACTCATATGCGTAGCCTTTTTGGAACCACGGGCATAGCTCGTGGTTTTCGGGTGACAATAAAAAAACTCCCGGATTACTCCGGGAGTTTTTTCAGTAAAGAGAATTACATACAATAATTATCGAAGCCAACAGAGGCACCGATTTCTGCAAAGAATTTTATCTGTTCGGCATCAAACACCATTGCGGGGGAGCAGCGGGTATAAATCAGTACGTTCCACTGGGCATTGTGCTTTCGCGCAATCGCAGCAAGAGTTGCAGTATCGCATGCGACCATACTAATAAGCTCTTTGACAGCTGGCTTTATTTCGAATCCAATATGCATTGAGCTTTCAATGCCCCATTCATAGTGCCCGAAAGCACGTCCGTTGCGTAGTATCTCGTCTTTATGTCTTATGTAAGTAGGATTGATGCCGGTTTCCAAAGTAATATCTGCCGGGTCAAAATCCTCGCCCACAAGGGTAAGATGTGCTTGGATATGTGCCAGTTCAACTCTGATTTGAGACATAGAACCCTCCATTGAAATCACTGGAATTCCAGAACACTGCTTGTGGCAACAAGATGGGGCTCATAGCTGCGGTAAATGAAAAAGCGCCAAGCCTCATCATCAGCTTCTTCAAAAGTAGCAAAAACTACCCAATATGCACCGAAATCCAGCCACAAATCGTTCTTATCACTTAGTCCCACGCGCTTTACGCTAAGCCCGATAAGCGGCTCAATCTTTTTGTTGAATGACTTAGGCGTAGTGTCTTCGTGACAGATTTGCACTTTTCTCGAACCGTCTTTATGTATGATTTTGAATCGGCAAAGAATATGCAGAATATAGGGCGGGAGCATTCTATTGTCATCGGTTTCACGTTCCTCGCCGAAGCCGAAATCATAAAGCTCTGTGTCGGGAGATTTTATTGCGTATGCCAGTTTTTGACCAATAATACTGTCCAGAAAAGCTTTTTCATTCATATAATCTCCCTCCTTCGTGTTTTACATTAAGTTGTTAATTGCTTTTTGCAGATTTTCAAGAAATCTTCCTGCGTGTTCACCATCCATCTGAGTATGATGGAACTGGAATGAAACAGGTAGGTAATACCTGAAAAGCTTTTTTCTGTACCTTCCCCAGAAAACAAATGGATTGTTGTAAATACCGCTGTTCATGCCAACAATGCCGTCAAGCTCCGTTTCAATTACTGCCGATGTACCAATCACCATGCTGTTTTCTGATAAGTCCCGGTCGGTACAGCTTTCTGCAACTTTTGCGGTGCACTCGAGATATTCCTGATTGAACACACTCAGGTCGGCAGAATATGAAATATCACATGAACTCACTTCGCCGTTTTTGTTTTTGACAATGGTGTTTACAGCAATAGAGTCATACTCCATAAGCTTGTCGCCCACCGGCAGAACATAAAATTCTTTGATATTCACGGCGGCTTTTCCAATGCAGTAGTCGAGAAGCATATTGAATTTATATCCATGTTTACGGCTGACCTTGATGAGATTTGTAACATCCATGGTTTTGAAGAAAGTAACCATGGGGTTTGGGGCTTTCATCCATAGCTCAAAGGCCATGGCCCTTGTTGTGGTTTTGGGGTCGATTACTTTAACCATGATTATCTCCTTAATGTGCAATAATGCTCACAGCGAAAAACGCTGTGAGCATTTGATAGTTTTACTTCTTCTTGCTGTCCTTCAGTGCAACAGCGCGGTTGAAGACCAGCTTGCCGGGGGCAGCGTCCTTGTTATCCAGAACAAAGTAGCCCTGGCGCATAAACTGGAAGCCCTCGGAGCTCTTTCCCTTTTCAGGCATGGGGATGGTGGCCAGATAAGCTTCTACTTTGCAGCCTTCCAGAACGGTGAGGCTCTGGGGATTGAGGTGCTCAAGGAAGTCCTTGTCGGGACCATCGGGTTCGGGATCAGAGAAGAGATAGTCATAGAGGCGTACCTCAGCGTCTGCTGCGGTGTTGGCGTCAACCCAGTGGATGGTTGCGCCCTTGACCTTGCGTCCGTCAGCGGGATCGCCGCCGCGGCTTTCGGGGTCATACTCAGCCAGAATCTCAACGACCTTGCCGTTTTCATCCTTCACGCAGCCGGTGCAGGTGACAAGGTATGCGCCCTTGAGGCGGACCTCAAAGCCGGGGTGCATTCTCTTGTACTTGGGAGCGGGAACTTCCATGAAGTCCTCAGCCTCGATCCAAAGGTTGCGGCTGAAGCTGACTTCTCTGGTGCCGTCCTCAGGCTTGAGGGGATTATTCTCAACGGTGAGCATTTCGCTCTGACCCTCGGGATAGTTGGTAATGGTAAGCTTCACAGGCTCCAGAACAGCCATAACGCGGCGGGCGTTGGCGTTCAGGTCATCGCGCAGGCAGCTTTCCAGCAGCGCCCAGTCAACAGTGGAGGGAACCTTGCTGACACCGATCTTCTCGCAGAAAGTGCGGATGGAGGGAGCGGTGTAGCCGCGGCGTCTCAGACCGCAGAGGGTGGGCATACGGGGATCGTCCCAACCGGAGACGAAGCCTTCCTCAACCAGCTTTCTCAGCTTGCGCTTGGACATAACGGTATAGTTGATGCCGAGACGGGCAAACTCAATCTGTCTGGGCTTGTGGTAGGGGATGGAGACATTGTTGACAACCCAGTCATACAGGGGTCTGTGATCCTCATACTCCAGGGAGCAGAGAGAGTGGGTAATGCCTTCCAGTGCATCCTGAATGGGATGGGCAAAGTCGTACATGGGGAAGATGCACCACTTGGTACCCTGACGGTGATGCTCAATATAACGGATGCGGTAGATGACGGGGTCGCGCATATTGAAGTTGCCGCTGGCAAGGTCAATCTTTGCGCGCAGGGTGTACTTGCCCTCTTCAAACTCACCGTTTCTCATGCGCTGGAAGAGATCAAGGTTCTCCTCAATGGGTCTGTCGCGCCAGGGGCTGACAGCGGGACGGTTGATGTCGCCGCGGTATTCTCTGAACTGCTCGGGAGTCAGCTCACAGACATAAGCCAGACCCTTCTTGATAAGCTCAATAGCGTATTCATAGGTCTGTTCAAAATAGTCGGAACCGTAGAAGAAACGGTCGCCCCAGTCAAAGCCCAGCCAGTGAATGTCTTCCTGGATGGCATCGACAAACTCGGTGTCCTCCTTGGCAGGGTTGGTGTCGTCCATACGCAGGTTGCAGATGCCACCGAAGTGCTCAGCAGTGCCAAAGTCGATGGTCAGAGCCTTGCAATGACCGATGTGCAGGTAACCGTTGGGCTCGGGCGGGAAACGGGTGTGGATCTGCATACCCTCGCAGCGCTGGCCTTCGGAGAGATCCTCTATAATAAAAGCGTCAATAAAATTTCTTGCGTTGTTCTCTTCCATGTCTTTTCTCCAATCTTTGGTATAGACTCGATTTGAATATTATAAACGATTGGACTTCCAATATCAACAAAAAAGTGATATTGTTACGGAAAGAACTTTTTGCTCCTGATATTATACAATCAATAAATCAGGAGAATGAAAAGCGAGGATAATAAATGGACAATAATTTTGACATTATAATTATCGGCGGCGGCATTGCCGGCGTATCAGCCGCAACTACTGCTCTTAACAGGGGTAAAAAGGTGGCTGTGGTCACAAATCCCCCCGAGACCCAGAATTTATACAAGGCAGAGACTGTTACAAATTACCCCGGCATTATCAATATGAGCGGCAAGGACTTTGCTGAGCTTCTGCACCGGCAGCTCAATGAGAGCGGAGCAACTGTAATCATGGGCAGGGCTCTCTCCGTCATGGACTTTGGCGGCAGCTTCGGTGTTGCGGTGGGCAATGAGTATTACTCTGCCAAGGCGGTGATCCTCGCCCTCGGCATAACCCGCGAGAAGCTCTACCCTGGTGAGGGCGAGTTTCTTGGCCGCGGCGTAAGCTACTGCGCCACCTGCGACGGTATGCTCTATAAGGATAAGACTGTGGCTCTCATCGGCTCCGGTCATGAGGCAGAGCTGGACGTGGAGTTTCTCCGCGGCATCTGCAAGGAAGTGCTGCATTTCTCAGAGAATAGGCCCTATGTGATCTCCGGCGGTATGAAGGCAGACACTGTGTCTGACGGGAAGGAAGAGTACAAGGTTGACGGCGTATTCGTCATCAAGGACACTGTCTCTGTCACAAAGCTTGTGCAGGGGCTTGAGTATCAGAAGGGCGGCATCGTTGTTGACGATAAGATGCAGACCAATATCCCTGGTATTTTTGCAGCAGGTGACTGCGCCGGTATACCTTATCAGCTGGCCAAGGCAGCGGGAGACGGCAATATTGCAGCTCTCTCCGCCTGCGATTTTCTCAAGGGAAAATAAGAAATTATCCTGTTGACAAACAAACTTTAGTGGGGTAAAATCACAGAGTATTTGCTGTGACAGGCAGGAGTACGCAGTATGTGGATCTCAGAGAGGGAGCGGCCGGTGAAAGCTCCTGTGAAGCGCTGCGGAAGGTCGGCCTCGAGCGTTCCGGGTGAAGGCGAAAGCTGTGTAGTCCGGACGGAAGACCCCCGTTATAAGGTCCAAGAGTGCCGCATATAATGCGGAATTCAGGTGGTACCGCGGTATTATTATCGCCCTGAAGCGGATTCGCTTCAGGGCGTTTCCATTTTTGTAGAACACAAGAACAGGAGAGAAGAAAATGAAAGAACTGCCAAAGGTCTATGACCCTAAATCCGTAGAGAAGAAAATCTACGATATGTGGATGGAAGGCAAATACTTCGAGGGTAAGATTGACCCTGAGAAGAAGCCCTTCTCCATCGTCATGCCTCCCCCCAATGTCACCGGTCAGCTGCACATGGGCCACGCTCTTGACGCTACCCTGCAGGACATCCTTACCCGCTACAAGAGAATGCAGGGCTATGCCGCTCTGTGGCTCCCCGGCGTTGACCATGCAGGTATCGCAACCCAGATCAAGGTTGAGGAAGTTCTTCGCAAGGAAGAAGGACTGACCCGCTATGACCTGGGCCGTGACAAGTTCCTTGAGCGCGTATGGGCCTGGAAGGAACAGTATGGCGACCGTATCGTTGAGCAGCAGAAGAGCATGGGCGTCTCCTGTGACTGGAGCCGCAGCCGCTTCACCATGGACGATGTCTGCGCACGCTCCGTCCGTGAAACTTTCTGCGACCTTTATGAAAAGGGCCTTATCTATAAGGGCAGCCGTATTATCAACTGGTGCCCCAACTGCCGCACCGCACTGAGTGATGCAGAAGTTGAGTACAAGGATATGCCCGGTTTCTTCTGGCACATCAAGTATCCTCTGGAAGATTCCGAGGATTTCCTGACCATCGCCACCACCCGTCCCGAGACTATGCTGGGCGACTCCGGTGTTGCTGTCCATCCCGAGGATGAGCAGTACAAGCACCTGGTTGGCAAGAATGCCATTCTGCCTCTGGTTGGCAGAAAGCTGCCCATCGTGGCTGACGATTACGTTGAACTGGGCTTTGGTACCGGCGCTGTCAAGATGACTCCCTGCCACGACCCCAACGACTACGAAGTCGGTCTGCGCCACAATCTGGAGCAGATTCAGGTCATCGACGAAGGCGCCTGCATCATGGGCGGCTACAAGTATGACGGCATGGACCGCTACGAGGCCCGCAAGGCCATCGTTGCCGATCTGGATGCACAGGGCTATCTGGTAAAGGCCGAGCCCCACAACCACAACGTGGGCTGCTGCTACCGCTGCGGCACCGTTGTTGAGCCTCTCACCAGCCCCCAGTGGTTCGTTTCCATGAAGCCTCTGGCTAAGGCTGCTATCGAAGTCGTTAAGGACGGCCGCATCAAGTTCGTTCCCGAGCGCTTCACCAAGATTTACCTCAACTGGATGGAAAACGTCCATGACTGGTGCATCTCCCGCCAGCTCTGGTGGGGCCACCAGATTCCCGCCTGGTACTGCGCTGACTGCGGCAAGATAACCGTCTCCCGTGAAGATGCACATGAGTGCCAGCACTGCCATAGTAAGAATATCACTCGCGACGAAGACGTTCTGGACACCTGGTTCTCCTCCGCTCTCTGGCCCTTCTCCACTATGGGCTGGCCTGAGAAGACCGATGATCTGAACTACTGGTATCCCACCACCGTCATGGTCACCGGCTACGATATTATCTTCTTCTGGGTTGCCCGTATGATCTTCTCCGGTATGGAGCAGATGGGTGACAAGCCCTTCGGTACTGTCTTTATCCACGGTCTTGTCCGCGACAGCCAGGGCCGCAAGATGTCCAAGTCCCTCGGCAACGGCATCGATCCTCTGGAAATGGTTGACAGCTACGGCGCTGACGCTCTGCGCTTCAACCTCATCACCGGCAACTCCCCCGGCAACGACATGCGCTTCTACATTGAAAAGTGCGAAGCCATGCGTAACTTCTGCAATAAGCTGTGGAACGCATCCCGTTTTGTCATGATGAACCTGACCATCGATAAGAACGAGCTTCCTGCAAAGCTTGAAACCGAGGATAAGTGGATTCTCTCCAAGCTCAACACCCTTTCCAAGGAAGTCTGTGAGAATATGGACAGCTTCGAGCTGGGTGTTGCCGCCGGCAAGATTTATGACTTTATCTGGGACAGCTACTGTGACTGGTACATTGAGCTGACTAAGCCCCGCCTCAACGGCGACAATGAGGAAGCCAAGATCTCCGCACAGAAGGTTCTGCTTTATGTTCTCACTGAGATCCTCAAGCTGATCCATCCCTTCATGCCCTTCATTACCGAAGAAATCTGGCAGGCTCTGCCCCACGAGGGCGAGGCTCTCATGGTCGAGAAGTACCCCGAGTACAATGAAGCTCTCAGCTTCCCCGAGGATGAGCAGAACTTCGAGATGGTCATGACCGCCATCAAGGCTGTCCGTGCCCGCCGCAGCGAGATGAACGTACCTCCCTCCAGAAAGGCACATCTCATCATCGCCACAGACAAGCAGGCTGCTTTCGAGGCAGGCAGAAGCTACATCACCAAGCTTGCATACGCAAGTGAGGTAAGTGTTGTGGCTGAAGCTCCCGAAGGCAGCGACTCCATGGTTTCCGTTATCACTGACAACGCCCGTATGTTCATGCCCATGGCAGATCTGGTTGACCTTGAGAAAGAGCGCGTCCGTATCCAGAAGGAACTGGAAAAGGCTGAAAAGCAGCTGGCAGGCCAGAACGCAAAGCTTGCCAACGAAAACTTTGTCTCCCGCGCACCCGAGGCAGTTGTCAATGTGGAGCGTGAGAAGAAGGCAAAGCTGGAAGCTCTTATTGAGAACCTGAAGCTGAGCCTTGCAGCCATCGGCGAATAAAGCACAATGCGCATTTCGACTGAATACGCAGCATAAAATGATTATAATAAGCCCGCATGAATTATCATGCGGGCTTATTTTTATATTGAAAAGGAGAAAGATGCCGTGAATATAAGCACTGGTTTTGAAGCCGGTCGGCTCACGCTCTACCTTTCGGGTGAGCTTGACCACCATGAAGCAAAAAAAGCCATGCAGACAATAGAGGAGCTGCTGGATGAGTACATGCCCCGGGACTGCGCCCTTAACATGGCAGAGCTTAGCTTTATGGATTCCTCAGGTATTGCCATAATCATCAAGGTGAGCCGTAGAATGAGGACAATGGGCGGTCGAACATGGATAGAAAATCCGGCGCGCCAGCCCCAGCGGGTCATAGATGCATCGGGAATAGACCGGCTTGTGCCGGTGGCAATCAGCAGATAGGGGAGTGATACTATGAAGGAATTGAATTACATAAAGCTTGAGTTCCCAAGCAAAAGCAGCAATGAAGGCTTTGCCCGCAGCGCGGCAGCAGCTTTTGCGGCCCAGCTTGATCCCACAATGGAGGAGATGGGGGATATCCGCACGGCGGTATCTGAGGCTGTGACTAATGCAATTGTCCACGCCTATCCCGACAGCATAGGCCGCATCAGTATGCGCCTTAGAATACTGGAAGGCGATACCCTGGAGATTTCTATCCGGGACTGGGGCCGGGGAATTGAAAATGTTCAGCAGGCTATGGAGCCGCTTTATACCACCGGCGGGGAGGAGCGCAGCGGCATGGGCTTTACCATCATGGGCAGCTTTATGGATAAGCTGAAGGTGCGCTCTGTTCCCGACAAGGGCACGACCGTTACCATGCAGAAATATATCTGCCCCCGCTACAGGCATAGATGATGGCAGATATTTTCGAGCAAATAAGACTTGCCAAGCAAGGCGACCGGGATGCATCTCAGAGCCTGGTTGAGGAAAATTCAGGGCTTATATGGAGTGTGGCCCGGCGCTTTTTCGGCAAGGGCCTTGACCCGGATGATCTTTATCAGCTGGGCTGTGTAGGCTTTCTTAAAGCCATTGAGGGCTTTGATGAAAACTACGGCACAAAGTTTTCCACATATGCCGTGCCCAAAATTTCAGGAGAGATACGCCGATTCCTCCGGGATGATGGTACGGTTAAAGTCAGCCGCAGCATCAAGGAGCAGGCTGCAAAAATCCGTTCAGCCCGGGCTGCCTTAGAGCAGCGTATAGGCCGTGAGCCTACCATGTCTGAGCTTGCCCGGGAGACGGGGATAAGTCCGGAGGATATCGCCTTTGCCGAGACTGCCACCGGCGCTGCCGACAGCATCAACCGGGAGAGCGGGGAAGATGGCTTTACTCTTGAACTGGTGCTGGGAGACTTTGGCGCTGAGGAAAAAATGGTGGAGCATGTGGCTCTGCGCGCCGCAATAGAAAAGCTTCCACAGCGGGAGCGGCAGGTTATAGCCCTGCGCTATTACCACGGCATGACCCAGCAGAATTGCGCAAAGGTCATGCATGTTTCCCAGGTGCAGATATCAAGGCTTGAGCGCAAAGCCGTGGATTTTCTGAGGGAAAACATGAAATAAAAACCGCCCCTAAGGGCGGTTTTTATGCTTTATCCTACTATAATTCTGTGACTCTTTTCGAATATTTCGCCCGGGTTCAGCGCGGTAATGCCGGGCTTTGTGCTGATCTCGCCATCAAAGCCAGCATTGTCGGTGCGGCCTTCCCAGGGTTCAAGGCAGACAAAGGGTGCGCCGGGCTTGGACCAGATGCCGAAATTGGGGAAGCCGGCACATTCCATAGTGACATAGGGAGTTTTATCAGGATACAAAATGGAGACTTTATTTATCTGTCCATCGTCAAAGACCAAAGCGTCATTGTCAAACATATCCTCACGCAGCCTGTACATGCTGTCTTCAAGAGCCAGGGTTTCACCACTCTCTGCAATGACACAGCCGGAGCTCTTGTCCAACAGCTTGTACACAAGGCTTTCCTTAGCCTCAAAGTACAGATAGTAGTCAGTGAACTTTGTGCCCTCAAGCACGGGAACATTGAATGCCGGGTGTCCGCCTATGGTGAAATACATGGTTTCTTCGCCGGGATTTGTGACCTTCCAGGTCACAGTGATAGCGGTGTCCTGGAGTTCATAGGCGATTTCAAGCCTGAAAGGGAAGGGGTAGCGTTTCAATGTTTCCTCAGTGGACTCAAGCAGAAACACAGCTTTGCTGCTTTCCTGCAGGGTGCAGACAAAGTCGCAGTCTCTTGCAAAGCCATGCTGGCCTTCGGGATAGTCCGTGCCATTGTGGCGCAGATAGCCCTTGTAGTATTTTCCTACGTTGGGGAAGAGCACCGGGGCATGGCGTGCCCAAAACCTGGAATCTGCGTTCCATAGTACTTCCTGCTGCTTTTCCTTGCTGAAAAGGCGGGACAGCTCAGCCCCGTGCAGGCTGATATTGGCAATGAGCTTTTGGTTTTCTATAGTTATCATATTGAACCTCCGTTTTAAACAGGGTTTATTTGACATAATGATAGCATGACATACAGCCCAAATCAAACAGTTTAAATTTTTAAAAAGCATCAAATTTATACTTGACAAATTTAGTCCACTTTGCTAATATAAAACCATAAAGAACAAAGGAGTGAATAACTTGTTGCTTTCCCGTGAGACTGACTATGCACTGCGTATATTGCAGAGTTTGATGGAGGGTGAGCGCAAGTCTGTGGGTGAGATATCCAAGGAAGAACTTATCCCGCAGCAGTTCGCTTACAAAATCATTAAAAAGCTCTCTAATGCAGGCTTGGTTGACATAACTAGAGGCGTTGACGGAGGATGCAAACTGATTGCAGATCTGGAGGAGGTTTCACTTTATGATTTGATGGCTGCAACCGACGGAATATGCGAAGTCAACAACTGCATGAGTCCCGCCTATGAATGCCCGCGCAGAGAAAAAAAAGGCGGCTGCGTAACCCAGCGAAACCTTATCTCCGTTCAGCGAAAGCTGGACAATGAGCTTCGTTCATATACATTAAAATCACTTCTTTCATGAAGTTGATTTTTTTGAAATAAAACTGGACCAAATTTATCAAGTATTAAAACTAAAAATTTTACCAATAATATTCAAGGAGGACATGGTATGCTGTTTCAAACCACCCCCGCACATGAAGAACTTCGCGCAAAGATCCGCGCTTTTGCTGAAGAAGAGATCAAGCCCATCGCTTTCATGCTTGACCAGCAGAATGAGTTTCCCACCGAGGCCATTAAAAAGCTTGGTGAGCTCGGCTGGATGGGTATTCCTTTCCCCAAGGAGTATGGCGGCGCAGGCCTTGATGCTATAAGCTACGCCATCGCAGTTGAGGAGCTTGCCCGTGTAGACGGCGGCGCAGGTGTTATCCTTTCTGCCCATGTTTCTCTCGGCGCCTGGCCTATTTTTGCATACGGCACTGAGGAGCAGAAGCAGAAGTATCTTGTACCCCTGGCAAAGGGTGAGAAGATCGGTGCGTTCGGCCTGACCGAGCCCAACGCAGGCTCTGATGCCGGCGGCACTGAGACTACTGCAGTTGACAAGGGTGACTACTACCTGCTCAACGGCGGCAAGATTTTCATCACTAATGCACCCAAGGCAGACACTTATGTTGTCTTTGCTGTAACCACTCCCGATATCGGCACCCGCGGCATCTCCGCCTTTATAGTTGAGAAGGGCTGGCCCGGTTTCGAGTACGGTGACCACTACGACAAGATGGGCATCCGTTCCTCTGCTACCGCTGAGCTTATCTTCAACGATGTTAAGGTTCCCAAGGAGAATCTCCTGGGCAAGGAAGGCGACGGCTTCAAGATTGCAATGGCAACTCTGGATGGCGGCCGCATCGGCATCGCAGCCCAGGCACTGGGCATTGCACAGGGCGCATTTGAGAATGCACTCAATTACGCAAGAGAGCGCCAGCAGTTCGGCCAGCCTATCGGCGTACATCAGGGCGTCTCCTTCAAGCTTGCAGATATGGCCACCAAGCTGCGCTGCGCACGCTTCCTGGTCTACTCCGCAGCTGAGATGAAGGAAGAACATGTTCCTTATGGTATGGAATCCGCAATGGCAAAGCTTTACGCTTCCGACATTGCTCTGGAAGTCTGCAACGATGCCGTTCAGATTTTCGGCGGCTCCGGCTTCCTCAAGGGTATGGAAGTTGAAAGAGCATACCGCGATGCTAAGATTACCACCATTTACGAGGGCACCAACGAAATTCAGCGTGTTGTTATCGCTTCCCACCTGCTGGGCAAGCTGAGCAAGGGCAACGATGGCGGCGGCAGCCGTTCCACAGCCAAGAAGCCCGCACCCATCACCGGCATCCGCAAGGGTCAGATCTTCCGCGATGGCGATGCAGCTCAGAAGGTCAGTGACCTTGTAAATGCACTTAAGAAGGACGGTTATGACTTCTCTGTAGGTATCGCAATTGATACTCCTATCTCCCAGGCCGAGCGCGTTGTCTCCGTCGGCAAGGGTGTAGGTGGCAAGGAGAACATGAAGCTTATTGAGGATCTGGCAAAGGCTGCCGGCGCCGCTATCGGTTCCTCCAGACCTGTTGCAGAAACTCTCAAGTATCTGCCTCTGAACCGCTATGTGGGTATGTCCGGTCAGAAGTTCCTGGGCAACCTCTATATCGCAGTAGGTATCTCCGGCGCATCCCAGCACCTCAAGGGAATCAAGGATGCATCCACCATTGTTGCTATCAACAAGAACGGAAATGCCCCCATCTTCAAAAACTGCGACTACGGCATTGTTGGCGACCTCAATGAGATCGTACCTCTGCTGATCGAAGCTCTCGGCGGCACCGCTGATAAGGAGCCTGCACCTCCCATGGTGAAGATGAAGAGACCCACTCCCCCCAAGCAGAAAAAAGAAGTAAAGTACCACGTGTGCTCCGGCTGTGGCTATACCTACGACCCCGAACTGGGCGACGAGGACGGCGAAATTGCACCCGGAACCAGTTTTGATAAGCTCCCTGAGGACTGGGTATGCCCCGAGTGCTCCGAGGGTAAGCACCAGTTCATTGAAGCCTGATTGTTGAAAGGAGGAGCGTAATATGTATAGTGTCCGTAAAGTTACTGACGATCTTTATTGGGTTGGTGTAAACGACCACCGCACAACCCTTTTTGAAAATGTCCATCCCATTCCTAAGGGCGTGAGTTATAACTCATACCTGCTGCTGGACAAGGAGACGGTCCTCTTTGATACCGTTGACTGGTCCGTATGCCGCCAGCTCATGGAGAATCTGGAGTATGTACTCCAGGGCCGTGATCTTGACTGGCTGGTTATCAACCACATGGAGCCCGACCACGCTGCCAGCATTGAGCAGATTCTGATCCGCTGGCCAAATGTTAAGCTGATTTCCACTGAGAAAGGCTTTATGCTGATGCGCCAGTTTGGCTTCCATCCCGACACCCAGGAGTTCCGCATTGTGGATGAAGGCGATACCCACTGCTTCGGTGATCACACCGTCAGCTTCGTGATGGCTCCCATGGTCCACTGGCCCGAGGCAATGGTCACTTTTGACCAGACCAATGGTGTCCTGTTCTCCGCAGACGCTTTTGGTACTTTTATTGCACTGGACGGCAAGCTCTTTGCCGATGAGGTCAACTTTGACCGCGACTGGCTTGACGAGGCCCGCCGTTATCTCGTCAACATCGTTGGCAAGTATGGCCCCCACATCCAGCACCTGCTGAAGAAGGCCGGCCCCATTATGGATCAGATCAAGTATATCTGCCCCCTGCATGGTCCCGTCTGGCGCAAGGACTTCGGCTACTTCGTGGAGAAGTACGACAAGTGGAGCCGCTATGAGCCGGAGGAGAAGGGCGTGCTGATCGCATATGCCTCCATGTACGGCAACACCGAGGGCGCAGCCCAGGCACTGGCTACCAAGCTCTGCGAGAAAGGCGTCAGCAATGTGGCGGTCTATGATGTGTCCAACACCCATGTGTCCTACCTTATTTCCGAGGCATGGAAGTACAGCCATATTGTTCTGGCTTCTCCCACTTACAATCTTGGAATCTACCCTGTAATGCACAACTTCCTTATGGATATGAAGGCACTGAACCTGCAGAACAGAACCTTTGCTCTTATCGAGAACGGTTCCTGGGCATGCAAGTCCGGCGACCTGATGCAGAAGTTTATTGACAATGAGCTTAGAAACATGACTATCCTCAACGAGCGCCTGACCATCGCCTCCACCATGGGCGAGGACAAAGCTGCAGAACTTGAGGTTCTTGCAGATGCCATTGTGGAATCTGTTCAGAAGGGATAATACCGAAAACCAGTCAGGAATAAAAACTCCTGACTGGTTTATTTTTTAATCTTCCATATATTCTCTGTAGTCGGATTCACTGGCAAAGAGCTGATAAGCGCCGCCGATGTAGCCCATGTAACCGTTATTGACAATATATCCCTTCATAAGTACTGCCTCCTGTTAATTAGCTTTATCTGTTGTACTAATAATAAAACATCAGCTGTACTATATTCGGGACAGAAAATCCCCTGGAGTATCCTCCAGGGGATTAGTTTAATTATCTTGTAATGGTGATGGACTTTATTACGGGCTGGGCATCAGCCGGGATAGTGCCGTTGTTGTCAGTAGGCTTTGCGTCTTTGCATATAGCGTCAACGACCTCAATACCCTCTGTGACATAACCAAAAGCTGCGTAGCTTCCGTCGAGGAAAGTGGAGTCTTCGTGTACGATGAAGAACTGGGAGCTTGCACTGTCAGGGGCCATGGCGCGTGCCATGGAGATAGCACCGCGGGTGTGGCTGAGAGGATTGTTCACGCCATTCTGCTTGAATTCACCCTTGATCTGAGTATCAGAACCGCCGGTACCATTACCCAGAGGGTCGCCGCCCTGCATCATAAAGCCTTCCATAATGCGGTGAAATGTAAGACCGTCGAAAAAACCGGATTCTGCCAGCGCCACAAAATTTGCAACAGTGATGGGGGCTGCACTGCCGTCCAGCTCAAGAGTGATGCTGCCGTAGTTTTCAATTTCAATTACAGCGCTGCAGTTTTCTACAGTCTCCACCACAGTAGTTTCGGCAGTACCGCCGGGTTCGCTTTTGCCGCAGGCGCTGAGAAGAACTGCGCAGAGAAGCAGACTTACTATAAGCATTCTTTTGATCTTCATTTTATTTTATCCTTTCAATTTCTGAATTGAGGTTTACATAATTTTATCAGGCTTTTGGCCGTCATGAGCTTTCCACTGGCATTCACCAAGTTCAAAATCTGTGAATACGGCTTTGAAAGAAGAATCCTCGGGACTGCATGCGTAGATACCGAAGCTGATTTTGCCGGCACCATTGTGCATATGGCAAATGCGCATCTGGCTGAAATGTTCTCCATCAGCAGAGCATTCAATGCAATAGTCGTCCTCTCTGCGGCTTAGTCTGTACCACATGGCCTTTATGTCAGCGTGTATTTCCGTTGTAGCCCAGTCGGAGTAACCCTTGTTCGTGACCACGCTGCCCAGATGCTGGAAGCTTTCATTCTCATACTCTATAGAGCCTTTGAGCCAGTTTTCGCTGTCAAGATACATGACGATTCCACACTGGTCAAAGCGATGCTTGCTCTCAAACTGGGTTTTCACAGTGAATGAAAAGAACTTTTCCTCTGTGTCCATCTGCAGTACTGGGGCATTATCATTTCTGAAGTGATAATAAGTTCTTTGCCAGAGATCGGTATGGGGCTTGCTTATGATCTCAATTCTATCCTCAGTGATGCTATATTGCTCAGGCTCCCTTGTCCACTTCAGGGAATTAATATCAAATTTCATAGTATTCCCTAAAGCTCACTTTCTAATTTCATTATCTACTATCACCGCGCTACAGGTCTCAACCTTTACGCTCTCCCAGACCTTTTCTGTGATATAGGGCTCGGAGGCAAGATAAGCATCCAGCTTTTCCCTTGAGGGGAAGTCCATGATAAGAAAAGAGCCTATGGGAGAACCGGCGTCGTTTGTAATGCCGCCGGCACAAAGAATTTTGTTTTCTTCCATCACTTTCTGGATGTTTTCCAGATGGCGGGGCCGGACATCCATGCGTCTTGCTAGTGCGTCTTTATCAGTGTAGTCATAAGCTGTAATTCTAAACTGCATAGTAAAATCTCCTTATTATACTATATTTTTAAATCTCTGCAGGGGCACGTCCAGCAGGGGAATCATGTAGTCGTAGGCAAGGAAGGTAACATTGGCGGTGATTATGAAAATTATAAACAGAATGCTTTCCATAAACTCCGGAACCAGAACCAGCATAACAAGCAGCTCAATTGAAATAAAGAGCACATTGAAAATAATGAGTTTCAATACAATTCTGGACATTCTGGGCAGTTTTTCAAGGCTGGGCCAGAGCGCGGGATACCAGCCGTAAAATCCCAGATACATAAGGTTCTGCTCAATATTCGGTACCAGCATAAAGCTGAGAACTGCGCTTACAACAAAAACCATCATCTGATACTTGCGCCCATATTTCTGCCCGTATGGAATTATGGCCACGCCTGCAAGCAGGGCCGCAGCATAAGTGCCCAGATCAATCACTGCACCCAGCAGCATTATTACAACGCAAACCGCTGCCATCATGGCACCGGCTGCGATTCTTTTTGTATCTTTCATATACGCTCCAAAGCCTTAAAATTATCCGGCCACATTATAGCACATTATGGCAAGACCTGTCCATGAATCAGGACATTCCATTGGGGAAATAGGGGTTATGGAAGTGATACTATGCTGGAAACTATATTCATGAAAATATTTGTTTACTATTAACAAAAATAATTTTTCTTAAAAAATGAGCAGGTAAATGCAGGACATATAGCGAATTAATGGGAAAAAACAGGAGGAAGTGTAAATGGAAAAACAATTCATGTGTTATCAGAAGGCTCATAATGGCTTGCTCAACGTTTCTTATTGTGGAGCAAGAGATCTGCTGCTCAATTATCTGAATAGAAACAGAATTAACTATTACAGTGAGGGTGACCATATTCAGCTTTATTACCGCTTACACAACACCGGCTTTAGAATCAGGCAAAGCATATTTGTAGGGGATTATACCTATCGGTGTACTACCAGCATTGCGGGAATTCCTTCAGACTCAGCAGAAAAACAGCTCAGGCTTTTGTCATGGATATGTTTGGAAAATAAACGTCTGGGTTGCCAACGCTTTTTGTATGACTATGGTGATAAACAATTGCAATGTGTCAATCGTATGTCGCTTCGTCCCAGAAACGATACTGTGAATGCTCAATATCTCTCAGAGAAATTTGATCAGTTGATTGGACAGGCTCATTATCTTTTGGATATCGAGTATGCAGGTTTTTTGCTGAGCGTATTAAAATAAAGGAGATACAATATGGAAGCTAATGTAATTACCAGTAGAATGTGTGATGTGAATGTTATTGGAGAGCCACATCTGGTGATGAAGGCTGATTTATCTGTAGTGTGCAAGGATGGCAAATATGGTCTTGTGCACACTAGCAAGCTGAATTCGGACGAATGTGGAGATTTGCATGAAAAAGAGTTGATTCTGCCATTTGAGTATGATAACCTTTTCTTTGTAGAAATAGATTGTATTGCTTACCTTTTTGCTGCATTTCAGGGAAAACAGGGAGTTTTTCAATTTGAAGGGCGTGGGAAGGCTGGCATTGAAGAAGTAATTGTTACAGAGCTTTTGCCTTGTATTTATAATCGGATAGAACTTGGTATAAAAACAGATGTACTGTATCTCTATGACGGTGACAAAATACTATGTTATAGCCTTCCGGAGAAAAAAGTTTTTACAGAGTGTGAATACTATGAAGAATTATGTAATGGTTTCCTTCTTTGTACCCAAAATGGGGAAATTAAACTTTGGAATACATATTGCCCCGGATTTATAACCAAACTTGATACATATGAAATTTTGCATATAGGTAGTTATGAACGAGGAGAAGTTTTCAAATTGATTCATTGGAATGGGCGAGAATCAAAAAATATGGAACAGTTGCTTTTTTGCGGATTCCAGGGAGATGAATTCAGCTTTAGTCCTATAGCATCTGAAATTGTTTTGCACACAAAAATCAGGAAAAAAGGATGTTTGGTTGTCGGAATAGAAATGTCGTTTGGGAACTGGAAAGACAAATTCAGTGTTGAAACAGTAAATGAGATTACAAAATCCAAATACAGCTTTGAAAAAGAACGAGGGAGGAACTTTGATGTATGCGACAACTAAAGAACAATATGAAAATCAACATAGAGAGCTGATGGAAGAATGGCAGATAAGACACGGAGCAAATATTGGACAATGCGGATTTGCAAAGGACGGAATAGTTTATCCTAATGTATGGTTTTCGCTTGCTGAGGAAGAAGAACGTGTTTTGTTTTTGCTTAAAGAAGCCTATACAGTTGAAAACCCAAAGCTTGTCTGGGATGAAGCCAAGTGGTTGTCCCATCAAAAATGTATGAATGGGTGCGAAGAAGATTGTAGAAAGTGTTCTATAACTGGGAGTACATTCAACCCTGTGGCAGAATGGGCATACGGAATTTTTTCAACAAAGGAAAATGTTTATCCAAAATATGATGATTGGCTTGGAGTAAGTAGCAAAAAAATACAGGATTATTACATTGCTCGCGATGCATTATTGTCACGTCTAGCTATCGTCAATATCAAAAAATCCAGTGGTGTCAGCGCTTCTGACAATAGCGATTTGTACTACTATGCTGCTTTGGACAAAGAATTATTAATAAGGCAGATTGCGTTGATAGACCCAACTGTGATTATTTGTGGAGGTACATATGGAATGTTGCGTTGCCTTTTTACAGAGCTTGGCAAGTTGGATAACATGAATGACGGGCATACTAAGTTGGGTAAGATAAAGATAATTGCTTCTTGCCATCCAAATTCCAGAACAATTTCAAAAGCGGATAAATACAAGGCTGTTCTTGATAATTACATTGCTAAAGACTGAAGTCCATTTCTTGGATTTATACGGTAAAAGCAAACGCTTCCTGATTCACATCAGGAAGCGTTTGTTGCTTATATTCAGATTTGGAAGAAGTCCAGCTTGGCTTCTTCAATGAGTGCGGAGAGCTTGTCTGCGCCCATAATTGCTGTGTATTCTTCAAAGGCTTTTTTGCATATATCCTCGGTTGCCGGTACACCCAGCTCCACATAGAACACTCTCCGCAGTGCGGAGAGAATATGTGCCGTGTGGTACAGGAAGTCCTTCACTGTCCGGGGCGCAAGCTCCTTCTTTTTAGCCATCAGCTCATAAAACTCCTGTTCTGTCTGGAAGTTTGCACCCAGCCAGTCAAACTCACAGGAGGCTGCGCCGTGGGTCAGCACTGAGTCGATCACGACCTCATTTCCAGGGTTGAAGCCTTTAACCAGATTTTTGTCCACCCATGTGCAGTAGACTGCGCCGTAGCGCATAAGATCGTACTGCTTCCATGCAATGTGCCATGCACATTTTTCCACATGGTTGAGAAATCTGGGGACGATGCCGCTGACCTCTATTCCGGTCCAGCCGCGGGTATCGGCCCACTCTGCATAGAGCAGGTAGCTCTGCATGCTAAGCTCACGTCCGTCGGCAAGGCAGCGCTTTGCCATTCTCAGGCCGCGCTCCCGGGCGTACTGCACGGTTGCCTTGGCAAGGGCGTCCATGCCTTTTTCGCCGCAGCATTCCTCGGCGTATTTGCCCAAAAGACCGTATATCAGCGCATGGTCATCAATATAAAACTGCTCTGCTAAACTGCGCTTATCCATAGTATCACCCTTATCCATGTTTATTCTACTGAGAAAATGAATCTTGCGGTGTGGTCGTATTTCTCTCCGGCTTTAAGCACTGCACTGGGGAAATTGGGCTTGTTGGGAGAATCGGGGAAGTGCTGAGTTTCAAGGCAGAATGCGTGGCGCGGGCCGTAGGCGGCACCGCCCTTGCCGGGCCTGCCCTCGTTGATGTAGTTTGCGGTGTAGAGCTGTACACCGGGCTGAGTAGTTTCAAGCTGCATACAGATGCCGCTCTCAGCGCAGCGTGCCGTCGCGGCAGGTCTGAGCTGCCCGACTTCGCCGTCAACAACATAGTTGTGGTCGTATCCATTGCCCTGAACCAGCTGGATAAAATCGCTGTCAATGCGTTCGCCAAGCTTGGTGAACTCTCTGAAATCCATGGGGGTACCGGCAACAGGGGACAGCTCTCCGTAAGGAATGCTGTCGGCATCCGTGGGGGTGTAGAATTCGGCATTGAGCTTAAGTTCCTGCTTAAGCGCAGAGCCGGAGCTGTGACCCGCCAGATTGAAATAGCTGTGATTTGTCAGGTTGCAGACGGTGTCCGCATCTGAGACAGCCTCATAGTGGATAGAAAGGGAGCTGTTCTCCAATGTGTAGGTGACAGTGAGCTTCATATTGCCGGGATAGGCTTCCTCGCCGTCAGCGCTTTCAAGGCTGAGCTTTACAAAATCCTCACCGGCATCCTCAATAGTCCAGACCTTGTAAGAAAAGCCCACTATGCCGCCGTGCAGATGATTGGGGCCGTTGTTAATGGCAAGGGAGTACTCCTTGCCGTTGAGGCTGAACTTGCCCTTGGCTATGCGGTTTGCATATCTGCCTACCACTGCGCCCAGATAGGCATCCAGCGTTTCATATTCCTTGATGCTGTCGTAACCCAGTACGATGTCAAGGGACTGACCATTGCGGTCAGGCACTGTCAGAGACTGGATGGTTGCGCCGAAGCTCAGAACTTTGCAGGAGATATCACCCTTACTCAAGGCGATAACAGCTACGTCTTCACCCTTAGCAGTCTGGCCAAAATGCTGTATGTTACTCATAAATCAAAAGTCCTTTCTGTATTAAGACTTGCAGATATTTTTATAGTTTGACTATACCAGATTATACCCCATGGGGCAAGGAAAGATGGGGATAAAAACTAATTTCATGGTGAAATGAATTATTCGGACGGCGGCCGGCAAAACCGCTCCATAGGTCGTCTGCCACCCTCCAAGATACATTGCTTATAAGGACAGGCTCAATTTTTGTTTCATTCGCGCGAATATCCAAAAGCTCCCATAATAAATTTATCATCGTCTTTTTTGACCGGAATACGCAAAACAAAGACCTGTTAGACAGGTCTTTGTCGGGGAAATATTGAGGAGATGAAAATGAAGAATTTAGTTTACAGCTGGGAATTTACTTCGTCTATGAATCTGTCAAAGGCCGCGGCACCTTTCAGGTCGCGCTTAAACACACCGGCCTGCTCCAGCACCTTGGCAAAGACTTTGCCAACCTCGTTTTTGAGTATCATCTCTGCATTTTCTTCGGTGAACACATACTTGGTCTGAAGCTCTCTTACCCAGTCTGCGTGCTTGCAAAGATCACCCATCAGGGGCTCGTCATTGAGGATAGCCTGTTTAAGCCCGCAAAGTTCCTTCTTCAGTCTGGAGGGCAGTACCGCAAGACCCATGACTTCGATAAGGCCGATGTTTTCTTTCTTTATATGGTGCAGCTCTGCATGGGGATGGTAGACCCCCAAGGGATGCTCGTCTGTGGTGATATTATTTCTGAGCACAAGATCCAACTCGTAAGCCTTGCCTCTGCGCCTTGCAATGGGGGTGATGGTGTTGTGAAGCTCGCCATTGGTCTTGGCGTAGATGAAGGCTTCTTCGTCAGTGTAGCCGCGCCAGGCGTAGAGAATCTTGTCCGCAAGGTCAATGAGCCTGTCCCTGTTTTCAGAACTGAGTCTTATGACGCTCATAGGCCACTTGACTTTAGCGGCACATACATCTTCAAAGCCCTTGAAGCTCAGCTTCTTTTCAATCTCGGCCCGTTCCATGGCGAAGCTGTAGCGTCCGCCCTGAAAATGCTCGTGGCTCAATATGCTGCCGCCCACGATGGGCAGGTCTGCATTGCTGCCCACAAAGTAGTGGGGGAACAAAGTAACAAAATCCAGCAGCTTTGAGAAAACCGAACGGTCAATCACCATGGGGATATGCTCGGCGTTAAAGACGATGCAGTGCTCGTTATAGTAAACATAGGGGCTGTACTGGAAAAACCAGTCGCTGCCGTCAATGCGGATGGGGACGATGCGGTGATTCTGTCTTGCGGGATGGTCGACCCTGCCGGCGTAGCCCTCGTTCTCTGCACAGAGCTGGCACTTGGGATAGCCGCGCTGGGGTGCAGCCTTTGCAGCAGCAATGGCCTTTGGGTCCTTCTCGGGCTTACTGAGATTGATAGTGATGTCCAGATTGCCGTAATCCGTGGCGGTTTTCCAGCGCATATCCTTCTGGATACGGTAACGGCGGATGTAGTCAGTGTCCTGTGAAAACCTGTAGTACCAGTCAGTAGCAGCCTCAGGGGAGAGCTTGTACATCTCGCTGAACTTTCTTCGCACCTCTCGTGGCGGGGGAGTAAGAGCACCCATCAGCTTGGTGTCAAACAGGTCGCGGCTTGTGATGTCATCATCAATCAGCCCACTACGAACTGCGTAGTCCACTAAGTTCAGGAGGATTTCTTCCAATGGCATAGGACGGGCTTCCGCAGTTTCGTAGTGGTCCAGCCCCAGGAGTGGAAGGAGCTGGTTTATAATAAACACTCTGTCACAGGGCTCATAGAGCTCTTTGCTCAGGCCATACTGTGCCAGAGCGGTTATGTAAGAATACACATTCATGGGCAATGTCCTTTCAATCGCTTAGCGCAGTCTTGTTCCACCTACAGGATTGATTTTCAGCACCTTGCAGCTGTCCTCTCCGAGAACATTTTCCATAGCGGCTTTGAAATCACGGAGCATGTCCAAGGGGACAAAGGCCTGTATGGTTCCGGCAAAGCCGCCGCCGTGGACGCGGCAGGCTCCTCTGCCATCAAGGGCCTTTTCGCACAGAGCGAGAGCCAGTGCCAGCTCCTGATGCTCTACAGCGCCAGTGGAGCTGATATTCTGCAAAAGAGTCCATGAGCTTTTGCCGGACTCGTTTACAAGTTTCAAAAACTCATCCATGTTCTTTTCCCTGAGAGCCTCAAACTGCTTTCTGACGCGCTTGTTCTCGTTGTATATATGCATTGCGCGAAGCAGAGCGCGGTCGGGGCAAAGCTTTTTAAGCACAGGTAAAGCCATGTAAAAATCATCCTCACTTATCTCACGCAGAACCTCACGCTCAAAGAAGTGGCACACGCCACGAAGCTCTGAGGGGATAGAGGCATATTCGTCGGTCAGG
>JAFQQV010000063.1 GCA_017410425.1 Oscillospiraceae bacterium | reverse complement strand
TCTCCTTCACTGCCGATCAGGCGTACTTCCTTGTCAATGATCTCCTCGTTGATCTGATGAACAGCGTTTGCGATTGTTAACACCTCCGAAAAACAAAAAATCGCAGATGCACAGCATCCGCGTCAAAGCACAGTCCGAGCCTGCAAGCAGATTCGAACGACTTTATTGACCACAGCTGACCATTTGTCGCCGGGTGAGCACGGGGATGCCGTAACTACTTTGTTTTAGCCTATGTAATATAACAGTTATTCAGCCCCATGTCAAGGGCTTTTTTCAAATTCTATGCACGAAATGCAGGAAAATTCCACCCCGCCCCTTGCCTCCCCCTTTGGGGGAGGTGGCAGGGCATAGCCCTGACGGAGAGGGCCACATTATTCTCAATAACCTTCGTTGAAGCTGCCTTCGGCCTTTTCCTGCTCCATAACGATTTTGACCACGCGGCTGGTGCCAAGACGGTCAGCGCCCAGGTTCACGAAGTCCTCAGCATCCTGCAGATCGGCAATGCCGCCGGCGGCCTTGACCTTGACCTCTGCGGGGCAATTTTCGCGCATCAGCTTCACATCCTCACGGGTTGCGCCGCCGGTGGAGAATCCGGTGGAGGTCTTGATATAGTCTGCCTTGCAGGCGGTGACGATCTGGCAGAGCTTGACCTTCTCCTCATCGGTGAGCAGGCAGCACTCGATAATAACCTTCAGGATCTTGCCAACGGTGGCATCACGGACAGCCTGAATGTCACGCTGAACATCTTCCCAGCAGCCGTCCTTGACCATGGAGATATTGATAACCATGTCGATCTCCTCTGCGCCGTTGCGGATGGCATCGGCAGCTTCAAAGGCCTTGGCAGCGGAAGTCATATAGCCGTTGGGGAAGCCGATAACAGTGCAGATAGTCAGCTTATCGCCGACATAGCGCTTGGCACCGGCAACATGGCAGGGAGGGATGCAGACGCTGGCGCAGTTATATTTGATAGCCTGATCACACAGGCGCTTGATCTCCTCGCTGGTGCAGTCCACGCGCAGCAGGGTATGGTCGCATTTTTCAAGAATGTTCTTTATATCCATGGTATTACTCCTTTTGCAGTTTTGTGATGTTATTATATTCCAAGTCCCGGTCATATTCAAGAGTGGCCCGCGAATAAGATGGACTATCTTAATCAAAAAGGAAGGCTCTGACCATGGACATGATATACGAAAACAACTACATAAAGCTCTGCGGTGCGGTGGCAGCCGCGCCCAGGTACTCCCACACGGGCCGGGGCCAGCAATTTTTTGTTTTCCCGCTGGAAGTACGCCGCCTCTCCGGCAATACGGACACTGTAAACATCGTCCTGCGCCGGGAGCAGCTGAGTCAGCTGGAGACTGAGGAGAAGGAAAATCTCTGCGTAATCGGTCAGCTCCGCACCTGGAACAACCGCCGGGGCGAAGGGGCAAAGCTTGTGATCACGGTGCTGGCAAAGGAGCTTTATTTCTGTGACGGACCGGACGAAAACCTTGTGCAGCTCACCGGCACTCTCTGCAAAAGCCCAAACCTGCGGGTGACACCCATGGGCCGGGACATCTGCGATCTGATGCTGGCGGTGAACCGGCACTACGGTCGCTCGGACTATCTGCCCTGCATCTGCTGGGGCATAAAGGCCAGAGAGGCCGCCCTCTGGACGGTGGGTACCGAGCTTCGTCTGGAGGGCCGGCTCCAGAGCCGCAGCTACGTAAAGCTCACTGAATCCGGCCCTATGGAGCGGGTTGCCTTTGAGGTATCCATCACAACGGCAAACGAGCTTGTTCCCGCGGAAAAAATCAGTTTATAAAAGCTTTGCACCTCTTTTGCCGAATGACTTGACCGCGTCAGAAGAAGCCGGCTCCATTCCGCTTCCGGACTTTTTGTCCGAAAGCTACTTATCCGCAGGCTCCTTCTTCCTTTCCAAGCCGAAACCGCTTAACGCTGGGTTTCGGCTTGGTACAGTACATTTTAGGAGCTTTTGCCGAATGACTTGACCTCAACGCTCTATAGTGTTATGTTAACCTCGGAGGTGGTCAAGATACTGAAAAAATCCTTTATACTTTTCTTCGCGCTGGCCTTTACGCTCTGTTCCCATCTGCGCGCCAGCTGTGATTTCACTGTGGACGGCAGACGCATCGACACCGGATGCAGTCTGAAGGCGGCGAGCCTTGCCCATACTGCGGCTATGGCCGCCGCGGAGGAGATTCTGCCGGGGGCTGCAAGCCTACCGGACTATTCCCGGCATCTGCGCCTTACATTCGCCCGCCCTGCGGAGAAGGCGCCGCTGCTGACAGACGCCCTGCTCTGCGCCGCCGATGGCGTGATGCGGGGCAGCTGCATCTATGTGGACGGCCTGCGCCTTGGCACGGTGGAGGATGCGGAAGGCTTTCGCGCGGAGTTTTCAAGATACATAGACAAGACCCTGCCCACCTGGGCAAACAGCGGCTTTGTCCGTGGCCTGAGCCTTACGCCCCGCTACACAAGAGCAGAGTTTGCTCTCAGCAATGATGACATGATCCTGCTCGTCACCGGTCTGAGCCCCGTGATGTATACTGACGGTATGGGCAGAATAAGCCCCGTGTAGTCGAAAAAAGCCTGAGGGTCATATAGCCCCGCAAGCGGAGCTATATGACCCTCAGGCTTTTTTCTCCTTTCCAACTCAGACCCGCTACGCTGGGCTCTGAGTTGGTTTTACCTATTACATATTCACTCTTACTTATTACTTATAATAAATCCGCCGCCGATGAGTCTGTCACCCATGTACAGCACTGCCGACTGGCCTGCCGCCGGAGCGCGTACCGGCTCATCACATATTATCTTCACCCTGTCGCCCTCGGCATAGACCGTGCAGTCCGGGTTTTCCCACTTTGTGTGGCGCACGCGGACAGAGGCCCTGATAGGCTCAGCGGGCACATCTATAAGCCAGTTGAAGTCCCGGGCCCGGACCTCGGTCTTGAAAAGCTCCTCCCAGAGGGCAAGCTCAATGGAGTTTGTCTCTGCATCAATGCGGGAGATATAAAGCTTACGCTCATTATAAAGCCCGGGTCTGCGCTGACCGACGGTGTAGCGGTAGATGCCCTCGTGCCGGCCGATAACTTCGCCGTGAAATACAAAGTCTCCCGCTCCGGGCAGCTCCACCCGCTTTGACATCCAGCCGATATAGTCCTTGTCGGGGATGAAGCAGATCTCCATGCTGTCCGGCTTCTTGGCGGTATCGAGGCCGAAGCTCTCAGCCATCTCGCGCACCTGCTTTTTCTCATATCCGCCCAGGGGCAGGATAAGCCGCCCGGCCTGCTCACGTGTCAGGCGGCAGAGCATATAGCTCTGGTCGTTGCTAGGCTGCCCCTTGTAGAGCGCGCCGCCCTCAGCCCTGGCATAGTGGCCGGTGGCCACAAAGTCTGCACCCAGCCGGTCCGCTTCGGCGATAAGATTGCGGAACTTGAGCCCCGGGTTGCAGATGATGCAGGGATTGGGTGTTTCGCCCCGAAGATAGCAGTCGGTAAAGGTCCTGCAAACCTTTTCCTCCAGCTCCGCCTTCACGTTGATAACAGAAAGCTCAATGCCCATGCGTTCAGCCGAAGTAACGGCCTCGTTACGCTCCTTCTCACCGCTGTTATCAAGATACACGCCATGAACATCATAGCCCGCCTTTTTAAGCAGCACGGCGGACACGGCGGAGTCAACTCCACCGGAAAATCCAAGCACAACTTTAGTCATTTTCTGCTCTCCACATATATCATCAGTACCGAAATATCCGCCGGGGAAACGCCGGATATTCTGCCGGCCTGTCCGAAGTTTTCGGGGCGTATTTTCTCAAGCTTCTCCCTGGCCTCAAGGCGAAGGCCCGTGACCTCGGCGTAGTTGATGTCCGCAGGCAGGCGCTTTTCCTCAAGCTTGGTAAACTCCTCCACCTGCTTGAGCTGGCGCTTGATGTAGCCTTCATACTTGAGGCTGATCTCCACCTGCTGCTTTACGGCTTTTGGCAGTTCGGGCCGCTCAGGGTCAAAGGGCGCAGTGTCGGCATAGCTTATCTGGGGGCGGCGTATAATATCCGCCACGGAAAAGCCGGTGCTGACTGGAGCGCTGCCCTTGGTTTCCAGCATGGCGTTCAATTCCGCCGTGGGACTGAGGTTCAGCTTTTCAAGGCGCTTTGTCTCTTTTTCAACCAAAGCGTACTTTTCCAGTACCTTGTTGTAAGTTTCCTCGCTTACCAGGCCCAGCTCGTAGCCTATTTTGCTCAGGCGCTTGTCCGCATTGTCCTGCCTGTGCAGCAGGCGATACTCGCTTCGGGAGGTCATCATGCGGTAGGGCTCATTGGTGCCCTTGGTCACAAGATCGTCAATCAGCGTGCCGATATAGCCCTCGCTGCGCCGCAGGATGAAGGGGCTCTCCCCTTTTATTTTCCTCGCGGCGTTGACACCGGCCACAAAGCCCTGCACCGCCGCCTCCTCATAGCCGGAGGAACCGTTGAACTGGCCCGCTCCGTAAAGGCCGCTTATCTTCTTGCACTCCAGCGTGGGGTAGAGCTCGGTGGGGTCAACGCAGTCATACTCGATAGCGTAGGCAGGCCGGGTCATCTCCGCATGCTCAAGGCCGGGTATGGTGTGCAGCATACGCACCTGCACCTCCTCCGGCAGGGAGCTGGAAAAGCCTTGAATATAAAGCTCCTCTGTGTTGAGGCCCATAGGCTCCACAAAAAGCTGGTGACGCTTTTTATCTGCAAAGGTCATGATCTTCGTCTCAATACTGGGGCAATAGCGGGGGCCCACGCCCTCAATAACGCCGGAGTATATAGGACTGCGGTCAAGATTATCGCGGATTATCTCATGGGTTTCCTCATTGGTGTAGGTAAGATAGCAGACGGCGGAGTTGATGGGCGTATCCACGGTGGAGAAGGAGAAGCACTCAATCTCCTCGTCGCCGGGCTGCAGCTCCATTTTGGAAAAGTCCACCGTGCGGGCATTGACTCTTGGAGGGGTGCCGGTCTTGAATCTTCGCATACCCAGGCCCAGCTCCTTAAGTCTGGGCGCCAGCGCCACAGCCGCCGCCAGCCCGTCCGGGCCGGAGGACTGCAGCAGCTCGCCCACGATTATGCGGCCGTCAAGATAGGTGCCGCTGGCGATGATAGCAGCCTTGCAGCTATACTCTGCCCCTGTTGCGGTGGTGACGGAAACGACTTTGCCATCCTCCACGCCGATGTCCACGACCTCGGCCTGCTTCATGCGTAAGCCTTCCTGCTTTTCAAGGATGTGCTTCATCACGTCCTGATAACGCCGCCGATCGGCCTGAGCGCGCAGGGAGTGGACAGCCGGGCCCTTGCCCAGATTCAGCATACGGTACTGAATGCAGGCCATGTCCGCCGCCTTTGCCATCTCGCCGCCCAGAGCATCCAGCTCGCGCACCAGATGGCCCTTGCCGGTGCCACCGATGGCGGGGTTACAGGGCATATTGCCCACAGCGTCCATGTTCACCGTAAAGCAGATGGTGTCCATGCCAAGACGTGCTGCCGCCAGCGCGGCCTCAATACCCGCATGGCCCGCGCCGATAACGGCTATATCGCATTTTCCAGCATTGTATTTTATCATGTGTAAACACCTTTTATTTGAAAGATAACAATATATTTTATCATTCTTATATGCACATCGTCAACTTAATAGTCAAAAAAGCCCCCCTTGTAAAGGGGGGCTTCTTCGTAAAAGCCTTCCCCTGGAGGGGAAGGGGTACCGCTTGCGGTGGATGAGGTGTTTCAAGCCTCGTATCAGCCAGCCTGCGGCCTTTGTTTATCACAGCTTTTTCATCACTCTCGTAAAGAATTCCACAGCCTTCACGATGTTTTCAAGCTTTATGCGCTCGTTTGCGCCGTGGATGCTGCCGCGCTCCTCCTTGGTCAGTGCCATGGCAGAGAAGCGGTATACCTTGTCGGAAATGGGGCCATAGTGCCTTGAGTCGGAACACTGCACCATCAGATAAGGCGACACAATGCTGCCGGGCCATGTGCCGGAGACGGCGTCGCACACAATGCGCCAGCCTTCGCAGTCGGTGCTGGAGATGGGGCTGGGCTCGGTGGCATCAAAGGGGCGAAGGCTGATGCTCTCGTCCTTGATGGTGGCGCGGATGTAGTCCAGCGCACCCTCAACGCTGTCATCGGGGTTGAGACGGAGATTGGACACCATGGAGGCGGCAGAGGGTATCACATTGGGTGCCGGGCTGCCCTTCATCTGGGTGAAGGCCACGGTGGTTCTGAGCAGGGCGTTGATCTCGCCGCCGGTCTTGCGGCAGAGTATATCAAGCACCGGTTTGAAGAGCCACATGTTTGCAAAGATTATTCTGTACACAAAGCTTGAGTGCCGGCCCAGAGTGTCAAACATCTCGGCGGCAGGCTTGGTTACGTGGAGCTTGAAGGGCTTGTTTTCAAGTCTCGCGCAGGCTCTGGACAGCTTTCCTACCGGTGTGTGGGGTGCAGGTGCAGAAGCGTGGCCGCCGTGGCCGGAGATGGAGTATTCCACGTTGAGAAGGCCCTTCTCCGCAATGCCTATAAGGCCGCAGGGCTTGGTAACGCCGGGGAAGACATTTTCAACCACAGCGCCGCCCTCGTCCAGCACCAGCTTGAGAGTGACATTGTTTTCCCTGAAGTATTCAACGATATTCTTTGCGCCGGGGCCATTGACCTCCTCGCCGCCGGAGAAGGCAAAGTACACATCGTTTTTGGGGCTAAAGCCCTCTTTTATCATAGCCTCGGCGGCGCAGAGCACGCCGTTGAAGGTGACCTTGGTGTCCAGCGTACCGCGGCCCCACATGACGCCGTCCTCAATCAGCGCGTCAAAGGCGGGGCGCAGCCAGTTTTCTTCCTCCACCGGCACCACGTCGTAATGGGCCATCAGCACCGCGGCCTCGCCGGGCTCCCGGCCTTCCCACCTGAAAAGCAGAGCGCGGCCCGGCAGCTTTGTAAGGGCACAGCTGGCCCAGACATTGGGGTAGAGCTCCGGCAGAAGCGCGATCAGCTTTTCAAACTCCTTATCGTCCTCCAGCTCAGGCTCGGTACGGCTGACGGTTTTGCACTTTACCAGCTCACTGAGGGCGTGGATAGCCTGCTTATCGTCCACCTTTATCTCCTCATAAGCTTTTTCAGGCTGTGCCTTGGGCACAAAGACCAGCGCGCGCATCAATATTACAACTACAACGCAAAGCAGAATATAAAGTACAGCCATGGCATTTCACCTCATATAAGCTTTTTCTTGTACATAATCCGGGATACTGCCAGCGTGAACAGCACGCCCACCGGCACCATGATGCCCACAGTACCCGCATTCAGCGCCGGCACAAAGATAAACAGCACCAGCATCAGAATCACCGGGGCAACCGCGATCTTCCAGTTCTTGCTGACAAAGACCACGCCCAGGCCGCCGAAGAGGGCGGGCAGAATCTGGGCAAAGGCAGGCTCCAGCACCGGGGAGTTGAGCACCGGGGTCAGAGGCACGATAAGTATAACGCCCAGAATTATAATAAGGGTAGTGACTATGCTGGAAACGGCGATGGCGATGGTAGCCACCACCTCGCCTTCGTCGCTGCGGATGTTGACGCCGGCCTGCTCCAGCGCGTTGAGGGCAACGGGCAGCTTGAGATTGGAGATGTTGCCGGTTACAAAGCTCAGGTAAGAGCCGCCGGTACCCAGCATGGGCACAAAGGTAAAGGTCTCCACCACGGCAACTGCCCAGTACATGGGTGCGGTTGCAAGGATACCCATAGCAAAGCCCTTGAGATCAAGGCCCGCATCGAAGATAAGACCCACTGCCACCGGGAACATGAACAGGATTATCATCACAGAGATATTCCAGATTCTGCCGTCTCTGTGGACGCTGTCACGATAAGACATATTCTTTTTCATATCGCATCCCCCTTTCAGCCCAGCCAGGCAGTGATGGGTATGGCTGCCGCCATGCCGCCGATAAGGCTTATGGGCAGGGCATAGTCATTGAGCCAGCCAAAGCCTTTCCTCCTTGCGGTAAGTCCTGCCGCCGCCATTAAGAGTGCAGAGACAATCATAACAAACACCGGGATCAGGCCCCAGGTTTCGCCGCTGAAAATGCTGGAAAAATCGCAGAACACATAGCCTACAAAGGCAGAGATCATGCCGATGAACATGGAGGAAGAAAAAATCTCGCCCCATTTCTTGTCCCGGTTTTCTATGCTTATAAGGCCATTTTCAATTTTCTTGCCTATGACAGGCACAAGCCAGATACCCACCATGATGCACACGGTCATAACCGCCGCCACGGTGACATACTGGGTGGCTGTCATGTTGGTAACCTGACCGAATACCAGACCCATGGCGCTTTCCGCGTTTGTGGCAGCAATAGTCTCATAGGAAAGGCTGCCCACCACGCTGAGCCTCAGCCAGGGCAGAGGCAAGCCTAAATCTTTGGACAGAGTGATGACCGATATGACAATCGCCACCGCCGGGGCGATGGTAAATACTGCCGCAGTAGCTGCCACTTTTTTAAGCTTTTTGCCGTCCATGCCGATGGCAATGCCGTGCCGCCAGGCTTTAATGAGAAAATATACCGACTGGATCAGAACAATCAGCACGATGATTCCCACAATCAGGAACAGCACCGGGCTGTTTACATTAAATTCCATATTCCATCCCACTCCTTTTTATATCTTACTTATGCCGCCATTTTAGCACATCAATTCCGGGATTAACAGTCTGTTTATTCTCAATTCATTGACGCAGAGGCAAGTCTATGATATATTAGCTAATTGTATAACTATATACATATTCCAAAAAAAGAGGTGTTTATCCAAAAATGGACGACGGCAGTCGATTGCCTTGGATAATAGCGCTGCTGCTTTTGTTTGCGGCCGCTTTCTTCGCCGTCACCGAGACGGCCTTTGCTTCCTCCTCCCGCACCCGCATCAAAATTGCGGACGACCACGGAAATACCCGTGCCAAGGAGGCACTCTATGTGCTGGATAATTTTGATCTGGCCATCAGCACTCTGCTTATCTGTACAAATATTGTCCATATCTCCGCAGCATCTGTTGTGACTCTGGCAGTCACACGTCTGTGGGGTCTTGGTGCGGTTTCCATCAGCACCATTGTCACCACCATTGTGGTGTTCTTCGCCGGTGAGATGCTGCCCAAGAGCATTGGCAAGAAGTATTCTGAGCCTATCGCTCTTTTCACCGCCCCCCTGCTCTGCTTCTTCATGAAGCTTTTCGCCCCCATCTCAAAGCTGCTTACCGCCATCGGTCAGGCTGCCGCAGGCAAAGGCGCCGGGGAAGATCAGGTCTCCGTCACCGAAGATGAGCTTTATGACATCATTGAGGACATGACCGAAGAAGGCAGTCTCGACGAGGAACAGGGTGAGCTTATTTCCTCCGCGCTGCAGTTTGGCGATGTTACGGTTGAAAATGTGCTGACTCCCAGAGTTGACCTTGTATCACTGAATATAAGCTCCAGCCATGCTGAGATTCTGGACACCATCAAGTCCTGCACCCACAGCCGCCTGCCCGTGTATGACGGCAGCATTGACAATATAATCGGCGTGCTGCAGATCAGAAAGTACATCAAGGCCTATATCCGCCTTGGTAACGAGCTTAATATCCGCCCCCTGCTGGATGAGGTTTTCTTTGTCCACCAGAGCACCAATATTGACGAGCTTCTGCCCCTCATGTCCCGCCGCAAGCTGAACATGGCCGTTGTCACCGATAACTACGGCGGCACTCTCGGTATAGTCACCGTGGAGGACATTCTTGAGGAGCTGGTAGGCGAAATCTGGGACGAGGACGACGTTATTGAGGAGGCCATCGTTGAAACCTCCGAGGGCGTGTACCTTGTTGACGCGGATGAGTCCGTGTCTGACCTGCTGGATACCCTGGGCTATGAAGACCCGGAGGAGGATGAGGAGCTTATCAACACCCTGATGGGTGAGTGGGCTTATGAGCAGTTTTCCTCCATTCCCAAGCCCGGTGACAGCTTTAACTACCACCGTCTTCAGGTCACCGTCAAGACCATGGTGCACAACCGCATCATGAAGCTGCAGGTTACTCTGCTGCCGGATGAAACCGAGGGAGGTGAGGCAGAATGAGTATTTATATCGCCGCCGTCGGCATTGTGCTTTGCATCTGCCTGAGCGCCTTCTGTTCCGCTTCCGAGATGGCATTTTCCTCCTGCAACCAGCTTCGCCTTGAAAACTCTGCCGAGGATGGCAACAAGAAGGCCAAAATCGCCCTGAGAATCACCCAGCGCTTTGATGACGCGCTCAGCGCCATCCTTATCTGCAACAACCTTGCCAACATCGGCAGTTCTTCCCTGGCCTCCGTCATGGTCATCCTTATCATGGGCAGCGATAACTACGCCTGGCTTTCCACCTTGGCTATCACTATTCTGGTCATTATCTTCGGCGAAACCATGCCCAAGATCATCGCCAAAAAGAATGCAAACCGCATTGCAGAACGCTTCTCCTATCCTGTGCGCTTTCTCATGCTGATCCTCAAGCCCCTTATCTGGCTTGTTGTCAAGCTCATTGACCTTATTACCAGCCCCCTGCCCCAGCGTGCCAGCGAGGACAGTGCTGATGAGGCCGTGGAGGAGCTGCAGAGCATTATTGAAACCGCCGAGGATGAGGACGTCCTTGACGAGGATCAGTCTGAGCTTGTCCGCTCTGCCATTGACTTTTCCGAGACCTCTGCCCTTGAGGTTATGACCGCCCGTGTGGACGTAACTTCCATCGACATTGACGACAAGTGGGAGGACATTCTCGCCGTAATCGAGGAAGCTCCCTTCTCCCGCATCCCCGTGTATGAAGACAGCATCGACAACATTATCGGCGTTCTCTACCTCAACCACTTCCTCAAGGCGCTGACCGATGGGGACCGTGTCAATATCCGCGCCCTGCTCATGCCCCCCTGCTATATTTACAAGACCACAAAGCTGCCCCAGGTGCTCAACCAGCTGCGCCGGGCAAAGCAGCATCTGGCCGTTGTCACCGATGAATACGGCGGCACCCTGGGCGTTGTCAGCATGGAGGACGTGCTGGAGCAGATTGTGGGCGACATCTGGGATGAGACCGACACAGTTGAGCAGGAGATCGTCCAGCGCAGCGAAGGCGAATATGAGCTGGACGGCAGCATGATCCTCTCCGATATGGCTGAGCTTCTTGAACTCCGCGAGGAAGACATGGAAGCCGAGAGCGACACTGTGGGCGGCTGGACCATTGAGCGCTTTGGCTCCTTCCCCCAGGTGGGCGACAGCTTTGACTATGAGAATATTTCTCTCACCGTGCTTGAAATGAGCGACGGCAGACGCGTTGACAAAGTCCTTGTCAAAGTAAAACCCATCGAAAGCGAAGAATAAAAAAACACCTGAGATTTTCTCAGGTGTTTTTAACTTTTTTAGGTGTTTTTAATTTTCAGCATCGCACCTGTAGGGAAGGGATTTATCCCTTCCGAAGGGCCTGCTTTTTCGGAATGCATGAATGCATTCCCTACGTAAGAGCTGTCACAGCACAAGCCTTGACTGATAGGGCTCAGCAGGGTCCGGCATCCTCGATGCCTCAAAGCATTTATCAGTTGTCGTTTTGATCCGGTTCAGTCAACCAGCATCAGCTCGTCTTCGTCCTCGTTTTCATATTCGTCCTCAGTCCGGCGCATATCCCTGCGCTTTTTGGGCCGAATGAAATTTGCCGGCACAATGATGCTTATATCGAAAATGGTTTTGAGCAGCCACAGATAGAACATTACCACAAAAATCGGGATCAGGCAGGTGGTCACTATCATGACGGCTGTGGCCTCAATAAAGCGGTTCATAAGCGCCTTGAACTGCTCCAGCACCCCGGCAATGGAGGTGGAAAGATCGCCCAGCAGGGTCTTGGCCTCGTCGATCACCGTGCTGTTCTCTCCGGACTCGTTTGAAACTTCATCAAAGAGATTGTCGCTTGCCGCATTTGCAGACTCGATGGTAGTCTCAATGGACTCGGAATAAATGTCGTTTATCCTGTCCGAGACCCAAACGCTTGTGGGGATAGCCAGCGTCAGAATCACGGCAAACAGCAGCAGCCTTGTTCCGATGCTTCTGAGGGCAGCCTTATTGAAAAAGCAGGTGACCAGCAGCAGGCTGCAGCCCAGCGGTATCAGTATGTAGCAGGCCGCTGCGCCGAAGATGGTCAGCAGGTATTTTTCAAGATAGACCACCGACAGTATTATAAGAAACCAGGAGGAAAGCTCTGAAATTTCCTCTGCAATGGGGGTGCATATATCGTCCGGTATGGCGGATACCGCCGCAGAGGCTGCCGCGGAGGCCGCCGCCAGGCCCAGCACCGTTGTGCGGTTTTTATCCAGCACCTCAATGCTGTGGGAATATGTTGCAGGGTCAGTAAGTTTATTGCCCAGCACGGTGCAGGAAAGAATGATAGCCAGTGCAAGGACGATAACTATCGCAATGCGAATTTCTTTTACCATAATGTTCCCTCCTTTACTGCACAACTACCACGGAATACTCCGGGGCCACTGAGTGAACGGTGGCAGAAATCAGCTCCGCCACAACGCTTTTTGCATTGGCATTTGCAAGCTCAATAATATTATCATCAATGAGCTTTGCCTTCATTTTGTCCGTAACCTGCATTATGACCTGGGCGTTCTGCTCAGGTGTCAGCTTTATGTCCTTGGGGGCAGCCCAGCCTTTTTTAGCGTCGTGGAATCTTATCTGCTCTGCCGGGATATTGATGGGTGCCAGCTCCGCATAAGGAATCCGCACCGTCAGAATACAAAGCTCATTGTTGACCATAAAGTCCTCGTCTTTAAGCTTGCTCAGGTCAACGGTGTACTGGGCATCGCCCTCATACTCAATATCCTGATAGATGCTTGTCCATTCCCAGCCGCCCAGGCCCTCATTTGCAAGAGAAATTTTTTCCGACAGATTTGCAGTGTAGACAATAAGCCGGGACTCCTTACCGTGGCTAAGGATGATCGGATCCCTGAAATCCGCCACCGTCCGGCGCAGGCCTCCGGAGGACAGCACGATTTTATTATCCTCCATCTCCTGCCTGATCTGCCCTGCAACGCTGTCAACAAACTCGCTCTCCTTTTTGGGAAAGCTGCGTATCACAAAGATACAGGCGAAAATAAATATGAACACCAGCGCAAGGGCGATAAGCTTTGTTGTGAAGCTTAGTCTGAGCCCGCTTTGTCCATAGTTTCTCATCGGCATCTTCTCCTTTTCTCTAATTTATCCGGCATTCTCTGCTTTCATTTTACTGTTTACAGGGAAATTTTACAAGCTTCATCCATATAGACGAAAAAACACCTGAGAAGTTCTCAGGTGTTTTTAACTTTTTTCAGTTCCTCAAGCCAGCTGTATGGCACTTCCAGATTATCATCAATGCCGCGGCCTATCTTGATTCTGGGCTTGTTCTCACCGTGGAAATCGCTGCCGCCGGTCTTTATAAGGCCGTACTCCTCAGCAAGCGCCTCAAGGTAAGCTACCTGCTCTGCCGTATATCCGCTGTAGCGGCACTCCATGCCTTTAAGGCCAAACTTCATGCAGTGCTCAATAAGCTCCCTGAGCTCTGCATCATTCTTCTTGTACTGGAAGGGATGGGCCAGCACTGCCACGCCGCCGGAGTTTACAATGCACTCGATAACTTCCTCGATCTCCAGAGTATGGCGGTACTGGTGGTACTTCATGCCCTTGCCCAGAAGTCTGGAAAAAGCGTCCTGCACATCCTCGGCAAGGCCGGCCTCCATCAGGATATGGGCAAAATGAGGCCTGCCGATAACCTCGCCAAAGCGCTGCTTCATCTCCTCGTAGGTCACATTTATGCCGTTTTCCTGCATGAGCTTTACGGTCTTTTCGTTGCGCTGGTCCCTGTCCTCCACGATGCTGCGGGTCATCGCCGTCAGCGCCGGGGCCTCCAGATCCAGATAATAGCCCAACATATGCACCGCGATGCCAAACTTGGTGCCGAATTCTATGCCCGGCACCACCTCCACGCCCAGCTCCTGTCCGGCTTCAATAGCCTCCCGGCAGCCCAGCACCGTGTCATGGTCGGTGATGGCAATGGCGCGAAGCCCCGCTTTTGCGGCAAGCTCCACCGTCTCCCGGGGCCTTTCGGTGCCGTCGGAGGCGGTTGTATGCACATGTAAGTCTATCTCTCTCATTTTCTGAACTCCTGCATGTGCTTTTCCACACGCTCATATATTGCTTCCGGCTCCTCGCCGATAAAGAACTCACCATTTTCATAGAGAACCTTACCTGCCACCATGGTCAGGCGCACATTCTCCTTGGAACCGGCGTAGACAATGTTCTTTGTAATATTGTTAAGGGGCCGCATATTGGGTCGCTTGAGGTCAATGACGATCATATCGGCAAACTTGCCCTCGGCAATGTCATCGGCATCATTGATGCCCATTGCCTGAGCGCCGCCCACGCAGGCCATCTCCAGCACCTTTTCCGCGCCGCCTGCTGCAGCGTCCATATTCTGCACCTTCTGCAGAACACTGGCAAGGTACATCTCCCTGAAAAAGTCCAGGGCGTTGTTGCTGGCAGCGCCGTCGGTACCTATTGCCATTGGCACGCCGGCCTCCAGCATCTTGTCCACCATTGCAATGCCGCTGGCAAGCTTCAGGTTGGAGCAGGGATTGGTGACGGCCCAGAGCTTCTTTCTTGCAAAAAGCTCAATGTCCTCATCCGTCATCCAGACGCAGTGGTATCCGCCGCCGCCGTAGTTGAACAGGCCCAGCTTATCCAGCAGCTGGGGCGGGGTCATGCCGTGGCGCTCAATGCAGCCGTCCACCTCTTCCTTTGTCTCGCTGCAGTGGATGAAGAAGGGGGTCTTGTACTTATCAAGCAATGAGCGCATATACTCCATGCGCTCAAGGCCGCTGGTGTACTCGGCATGCATGCCCAGCATATAGCTTATGTTCTCGTGGATATTGTTGAACTTCAGATACTCCCGCTCGATATTGGTGGGATCTGCGTCAAAATTATTCAGCGCAGAGCAGATGACCGTGCGGAATCCGCAGTCCAGATTTGCCCGCACATAGTCATCATTGCGGTAGTACATATCAAAGCTTGCGGTGATACCGGAAGTGAGATACTCCATGATACCAAGCTTTGTAAAGTCATACACGGTCTCGCCGTCAAGCTTTGCCTCCATGGGGAAGACCTGCTTGAAAAGCCAGTCGTTGAGAGGCATATCATCAGCGTAGGAGCGCAGGAAGGTCATGGCGGTGTGGGTGTGGGCGTTCTTGAAGCCCGGCATCAGCACGTCACCGTCAAGGTCTATCTCCCGCTCAAAGTCGGGCATTTGGTCCTTTTTGGGGCCAACATAGCAGATGCGGCTGCCCTCAACCCAGACCTCATGCTCTGTCATGCTGACTCCTCCCTTGAGGCGCAGCAGCTTTCCGTTGTAAAAACGAATCATTTATTATCCTCTCAGTCTCTTGCAGATAAAATCATGGGCCTGAGTCTCCAGGCTGTCGTCCAGAATGTCCAGCTCCACAGGGCCGTACTTGCGTTCCAGTGCGGTTTTCAGTATATGGTCGCAAAGCGCGGGATTCTTGGGCAGCAGGGGGCCATGGCCATAGCTGCCGAATACGTTTTTGTAGCGTAAGCCCTCAGTGCCGTCCTCGCCATTGTTGCCCTTTCCCACTTCAATCTTCCCCATGGCCTCCACGCCATCGCCAAGATAAGTGCGTCCGGAGTGATTTTCAAAAGCCACCACAGAGCCTATGCCTTCAACATTGAAAATATAGTCTCCGGTAAGGCGCTGCTTATTCTCAACAGTGTACATATCTATAGCGCCCACAAAGTCTGTGCGCCTGCCGTCGGTATCCTCGGTGTATTTGCCCAGCATTTCCATGCCGCCGCCAATGCAGAGGAAAACCAGGCCTTCCTCGATGGCAGTGCGTATATCCTCGGCCCGGCCCCGGCGCAGGTCCTCGATCATGGCCTGCTGGCCCAGCTGCTGTCCGCCGCCGATAAAGACCAGGTCATACTCCAGAAGACTTTCGCTGCTGCCAAGGGGCAGCTTTTTAAGCTGCACGTCAATCCCACGCTTTTCAAGGCGCAGCCTCAGGCAGCTGATATTACCGGCGTCGCCGCTGTGATTGAGCACATCCGGGTACAAATGACAGATTTTAAGTTCCATTTCCGGCCACCTCACTCCCAGAATTCGCCGCCGCCAATGCGCTCCACAATGGCCTTGCGCATATCCATCATCGCGCTGTAGGTTGGCATAAGGAAGGCGGGCTTATCCTGACCATCAAGCCACTCCACAAGCGCTGCGTAATCCTGCTGCACCTCAATATACTCGGGGCTTATGCCGGCATACTTGAGTCTGAGCGCCATGTCCCAGGCCCGGTCGCCGCAGGCGATGATCTTGGTCAGCCTGCCGCCCATATTGCAGAGCTTTTCAAAGTCTGCATCCCAGACCCAGCTTATGTCCTTGCCGTCGCCGGTGCGGTCGTTGAGGGCGATGGCCAGCACAAAGCTTTCATCAATATTTTCAAGAAATTCAATAACCTGATTGCAGCCGGCGGGGTTTTTCACCAGCATCATCTTGGCGCCCTTACCGCCAAGCGCAAAATTCTCCATACGGCCAAAGCCGCATTTGAAGCTGGCAATGGCCTGGATACCGGCCTTGACGCCAAGGCCCATCTCGTTTACTGCGGCGATGCTGCCGGCAGCGTTATATATATTGTACATGGCAGGCAGGTTCACCTCAGCAAGCTGCTTTTCGCCCATGATGTCCATGACGACGCTGCTGGAATCTGCACGCTGGGCCACAATGTCAGTCACCGCGTACTGGGGCAGCTTTCTGCCGTAGCCGCAGCCGGGGCAGCTGTAGCCGCCCAGATGGCCGTAGTTGATGTAGTCATAGTCAAGCTTTGCGCCGCAGCGGATGCAGTGCTTCGCGTCGGCAAGCTCGCTCATTTCCCGGGAGACGGCGGCACCCTTGTTGATGCCGTAGAACACTGCCCTGTTGGGCAGATCCTCTGCCAGAGAGGCAGTAAGCGCACAGTCTGCATTGAGAACCATTACAGTCTCAGGGCTTCCCTTGAGAGCCTCGCGGATGTTATCCAAAGTGTTGGTAACATCGCCATAGCGGTCCAGCTGGTCTGAGAAAAGATTTGTGACCATAACCACCTTGGGCTTCATCTGGGGGAAGACGCTCTTTGCCGCGGCCTCATCGCACTCTATAACGGCGTAGTCCTTTCTGGGGTGACCAAAAAGGTCGCAGTTGAGCACAAACTCAGTGGTAATACCGGAGATCAGGTTTGCGCCGGAGCGGTTTGAAAACCAGCTCTTGCCCTGTTTTTCAAAGGCCTCCTCAATCATTCTGGCGCTGGTGGTCTTGCCGTTGGTACCGGTAACTGCCACTGTTTCAACACCCTTTGAGACAATGCTCAGAAGTTCCGGGCATATTTTCAATGCGTAGCGGCCGGGCATGGCGGTGCCGCCCCGGTGAAGCATACGGGACAGAACGCGCAGGCTTTTGCACAGCGCCACTGCAGTTATAACTCTTACGCTCATAAAAATTGCTCCTTGGGAATAGATGCTTACAACAGTTTATTATAGTCCAAATATATTCAGCCAGTCAAGAAAATAGGAAAAAATGATCCCTCTCCGTCACGGTTTCACCGTGCCACCTCTCCCAAAGGGAGAGGCAAGTTTCTTGGCTCCCCCTCTGGGGGAGCTGGCGAGCGAAGCGAGACTGAGAGGGCCACCTTATTACAGTTTATACTCATCCCCTGTGGAGAGGAAAAAGAGCAGACATTCCTTCACCGGCTTGTCCAGTATCCGGCTCAGAGCCTTGGCATAGGCCATGAGCTGGGGCCTGTAGTGCTCCGCCCTGAGCTTGAGCTGACTTTCATCATACACGGCGTCGGTCTTATAGTCGATGATCACAAGGCCGCCCTCTTCCTCGATGCAGCAGTCCACAACGCCCTGCAGCAAAAGCTCTTCGCCCTTCGCACCGGGTTCAATGTCCTCCGCATCCATCAGCAGTGAGAAGCGAAACTCTCTCAGCTGCTTTTCGGCCTTCGCCATCCGCTTTCCAAGGGGGGATGCAAAAAGTCTTTCAATGGCGGAGACATTTACCGCCTTGGCTTCTCTTTGGGATATAAAGCCCTCGGCCTCAAGGCGCTGGATTTCGCTCTTTATACCCTCGCGCCGGCGGCCCTTTTCAAAGTCCATGTACTGCAGCACAAGGTGGGTGGCAACGCCCCGCTCGGCAGCGCGCAGGGGTCTGTCCTCCCCGCCCAGATCCGGCATGGGGAAGGAGAAGTTCAGCTGCTTTACAAGGCTTTCGCCGTCCAGGTCGCTCTCCTCCGTCTCCCGGCCCTTTAGCTCCGTTGCAGTGAGCTTTGAGGGCAGGCTCTGGGCCGCCTCGTGTGCATAGCGAAAGCTCAGCTTCCGCTCCAGCTCAATGAGCGTGGCCTCGTCAACTGTCCTGCGTTCAACGCTTTCCTCTGTATCCGCGCCGCTGTCGGTGAGGGGGCAATACTTCATCTCCAGATGCCGCCCGCCGTCTGCAATGCAGGCGTAAGTGAGCCATGTGGCCATATTGCTTGCCCGGCTCAGAAGCTCCGGAGACATGGGGCTTGTGACAATGGCCTCCGCCTTTTCCACAAAGTCATGGGGATTTTTCATGGTGGCTGTGATGTAAAGCCGCTCTTTTGCGCGGGTCAAAGCAACATACAGAAGGCGCATCTCCTCGGACAGGTCTTCCTTTGCTATACGGCGGCTGATAGCCGTGCGGGCAAGGGTTGGGTACTTAACCCTGCGCTTTAAGGCCACAAGCTTGGGGCCAAGGCCCAGCTTGGGATGCACCAGCACAGTCTCCTTTCTGTCCTGGGCGTTGAAGCGCCGGGAGCTATCGCAGAGGAAAACCACCGGGAACTCCAGACCCTTGGACTTGTGCACCGTCATAATCTGTACGGCGGAATCAAAGCTGCCGCCGGAGGCTATCTCCTGCCCCTTCTCTCTCAGCGCCTGCAGCCAGAGCACAAAGCGGTGCAGGCCCCGGTACTCGCCCTTTTCAAAGACCTCTGCCAGCTCTGTCAATTCCATAAGCCTTGCCCTGCGCTTTGCGCCATCGTCCATGGCGGAGCAGATTGCCAGAAGGTCAAACTCGTCAATAATCTGCCAGACGCTTTCTGCCGCGCTCATATCCGCCGCAGCAGCGCGAAGGGCGGAAAGCCGCTCAATAAAGTTCCGGCATTTTTCATTTTCTTCCGCAGCCTTGCACAAGGCAGAGTAGAAATCCCCCTCCTTGTCGGCAGCGCGTATCATGCTCAGCTCGTCCGGCGTAAAGCCCAGTGCAGGCGAGCGCAGCACCGCAATAAGTGCAATGTCCTTGTGGGGATTATCCATAACGGAGAGCATGCTCATCAGGGTGGAGACTTCCACCGACTGGAAAAACTCCCCGCTCTGTGCGCCGCCGGAGGCTATGCCCAGCTTGCTCAGGGCCTGCCGGTACACGCCGCCCACAGCATTGGCTGAGCGCAGAAGTATGGCCACATCGCCATACTCCATGGGCCTCTCGCCGCCGGGCACTGTGACAGTGGCGCCGCTTTCCACAAGCTGCTTTATCTTTTCAGCCACAAATTCTGCCTCAAGGCGGACCTTGTCCGGGCTCTCGCCGCCCTCTGTCTCCGGCAGCTCCAGCAGCAGAAGCTCAGGCTTTACTCCCTCGCCCTCATACCAGTCCGCACCGCAGACCAGAGCCGCATTTTCGTCATAGTCAATGTCGCCCAGTTCCCTTGACATGCAGAGGGAAAACACCGCGTTGGCCCCATCCAGAATTTCCCGCCTCGAGCGGAAGTTTTCTCTCAGCAGTATGCGTCTCGGCTCACCCGGGGCGGCATCGTCAGAGTAGCTCAAATATTTCTCTGTAAAAATCTCAGGGTCCGCAAGGCGGAAGCGGTAGATGGACTGCTTCACATCGCCCACCATGAAAAGCTTTTTCCCATCCCCGGAAAGGGCGGTGAAAATGCTCTCCTGTACCCGACTTACGTCCTGATACTCGTCAACCATTATCTCGCTGTAGCGTCGGCTGAGCTGCCGGGCCAGAGCTGTGGGATGCCCCTCCTTATCACACAAAAGCTCCACCGCCATGTGCTCCAGATCGGAGTAGTCCACAAGCCCCCGGCTGCGCTTATCTTTGGCATAGGCTTTGTCAAAGTCCAGTGTCAGCGCCAGCAGCTCTTCCATGGCGGGCGCTGTCTCTGCAAGCTCACGGAGCAAGGTCTGCGAATCTGCCTCCAGGGCAGCTGCAAGCTTTTTCATGCTGTCCTTGCAGGCCTCGCGCCGGGCCTTCAGCATCTCCGCCAGCGCGGGATCCGGGTTCTTTCTTGGCCCGCCAAGGCGCGGAAAGTCTATAGGCAGGCAGTCTCTGGCCCTGTCCCAGCCAAGGCGCACAGAGCGCTTAAGCTCTCGGATCTGCTCGACCGTAGTCTCGAAGCTTGCCTTATAAGCCTTTTCAATCTCCGGCACGGAGACGATAAGGCTCATGAGCCTGTCCATCTCATCAGACCAGTACTCCGCCTGCTCGAATGCGTATTCCAGCATCTCCGCACCCCACGGGGTCTGGGCTATGTCCTCTGCCCCGCTCTTTAATAGCTGCACCTGTTCGGCGGCCCATTTGTCAGGCCGGGGGTGGCACTGCATTCTTGTGTGCAGGCTCAGCACCAGCTCTGCAAGCTTCCGGTCGTCACGGCCCTCGCCCACGGTGTCTGCCAGAGCGCGAAAGGCCGGGCTCTCATCAATATTATCGTAGCGCTTTTCCAGCACCCGCTCCAAAGCAGTGGCGCGCATCTGGGCAGCCCGCTCCTCCTCAACTATCTTGAAGTCCGGGCTCAGGGCCAGTAGCTGGCAGTTTTCCCGCAGCAGTTGGGCGCAGAAGCTGTGTATGGTGCCTATCTGTGCCCGCTGCACAAGGGCGTTCTGCCGTCTTAAGCGTTTGTTGCCGGGCTCTGAGGCAAGGCGCTTTGCCAGCTCCTCCATTATCCTGCCCCGAAGCTCCGCCGCCGCGGCCCGGGTATAGGTGATTATAAGGAAGCTGTCCACATCCCTGGGATTTTCATTGTCGCAGATATAGGCCATCAGCCTCTCGGTGAGCACCTTGGTTTTGCCGGAGCCTGCCGCCGCCGAGACCAGCACCGAGCTGCCTCTGGCATTAATGGCCGCCGCCTGTGAAATTGTGGGCTTGAACTCAGCCATTTTGCTCCGCCTCCTCCATCAGCGCCCAAACCTTTTCCGTGCTCAGCTTCGGCTGATAACGGCAGCTTTCGCCGTTTGTACCATCGGAAAAGTGACAGGCTTCGTAAAATTCGCAGTTCATGCAGGCGTTCTCCTGCTGGCTGCGGTAATATGGGTCGGCGGCGATGCTGCCCTGCCGCAGGCCTGCCGCCATCTCCTTAAGGCTCTTTTCAATGTGCCGGTTAAGGCTGCCAAGCTTTTCCGCATCCGCAATGGAATCGGTGACAGGCTTGCCATAGCGCAGCTTTATGGGGATATAGCGCTTGTCGCTGCCCTGCTCCCAGGCCTCCTGCATGGCGGCATCATCAAGAATAAGCCCGCTGCGTCTCAGCTCCTTGGCCCGCTCGGAGACAATTTTGTCATCATCCTCGCCCCTGTCCATGCTGACAAAGGGGCTTCTTGCCGGGATATACATCACGCCGCCGGGCAGAACCTCATGCTTGTAGCGCTGCTCGCCCCCGTTTTTCAGGGCGAAAAGATACATCAGCATCTGCAGGTTCATACCGTAGTAAATGTCGGAAAGGTCAAATTCCTTCCTGCCGGTCTTATAGTCCACCACGCGCAGGTATAGCTTACCATCGTGCAGCCAGCCGTCCACCCGGTCTGCAATGCCGGTGAGCACAAGGCGATTGTCCCCCTCGCCCAGCTCCAGCGGAGGCAGGTCCTCGGCCTTGGAAAAGTCCAATTCAAAGTCCAGCGGTACAAATTCAGAGCGCCGCAGTTCCTCCGCCATGTCCTCCACAACGGCATAGGCATCGCTGCATATGCGCTTGAAAAGGTATATAAAGCGGCTGGATTTCTCCTGAAAATCGTTGAGCTCCTCCGCCACGAAGCGCTGGACATAGCCGTCAGTAATTTCCCTGAGCGTCCTGTTGTCCACCGCCTTGAAGCCGCCCTTTGCCAGCACATCCCGGGCGGTATTCTCCAGCAGATAGTGCATGAAGGTGCCTATCTCCGGCGGCTTGAAGCCCGCCGGCTCATAGGGCTTTGCCTTCAGGCCGTACTGGCAGAAGTAGGCAAAGCGGCAGGAGGCAAACTTGTCTATCCTTGATGCGCTGACATAGAGTTTCTTGCCGTAAAGCCTGTCCACGCTCTTGGCCGACAGACTTCCCCGGCGCATCTTTGCCGCCGCCTCAAGGGATTTCATGCGCTCGGGCGCATAGTCCTCAAAATACTGCCTTGCGGCATTTTCGCGAGCTCCGCCACCTCTTATGCCCTGGGCCGCAAGGCCGAGAGCAGGATTGACAGCCGACATACGCAGGCGGGATAAGTCGCTGTTTTCCGCCTGAATGTCAAAGAGGGCTGCCGCCCTGTTAAAGACGAAGGCCGGGCGCAGCTCTGCCCCGCTGCTGTCCGCCACCGGGCAGCAGAGGCTCAGAGACTCAGATGGCATACTCAGGGTGTTGTAGATAAGTGAAAACTCGCGCCATAGCTCGCTCTCGCCTCCGGAGCCAAGATCAATATCCAGCTCCAGCAGACGCTGGCGCTCGTCGCCGGAGAATACCCCGGTGCTCTCCTCCGCCCTTGGCAGGCGTTGGTCGCTGGCGCCAAGGACGATAAGGTGCTTTATATTTCGCCTGCGGTTGCGGTCAAAGTCACCGGCGGAGACTCTGTCCAGCGCCACAGGTATGGTGCCAATATCATATTTTGACAGCATCAGGGTGTAGAGCCTGGAAAACTCAAAGCTGTCCATGGGGCTGTCGCCCAGTATGGCGGCGCACTGCTCCAGGGAGGAAACCACAATGTCCCAGAGCTGGCGGTACTCTGCCGCCTGTTTCTCCCGGCCAAGGGCCACCAGCTTCTCGGCCCGCTCCTTCAAAAGTTCGGGCAGCCTCAGATTCTGGAACAGGCCGCTTAATGCCATGCAGTGCTGCAGCGCAGTCTCCGCCGCCTCAGAATCCTTCTGGAATTTATTCAGCGGCCTTGCCAGCTTCCGGCGCAACTCGTTAATTGTTTTTAGCTGCTGCTCGCTCTTTTCGTCGTAATCCTTGCCGTAGCCGCCGGGATGCTGCCGCCAGTCCTTTATTCTCTGCCATGCGCTGCCCCGGATCTGCCACTTGAAGATGTAGTTTTCAAGCTCATCGCAGTCCGTTTCAGTAAGCCCGCTGAGGCCTGTGCGCATATAGCTTATAACATCGTCCACGGCCCAGCCGCCCTGAATCACGGCGTAGGCATAGCTGATCAGCGCCGGCAGCGGCTTTGACAGCATATCGCTGCGCCCGGCAGTGAACAGAGGTACATCGTAAAGCCGGAACACGCTTTCCAGCGTGCCGCGGTAATCCTCAAAGCCCCGCACGCAGATGGCAATATCCCGCCAGCGGCAGCCCTGGTCCCGCACCAGTTCAAGGCAGAGAGCAGCAGCCTGCTCGCACTCGGCAGCCATGCTCTCCGTTCTGTAAAGGCGCAGGGGCCTGTCCGCCCCGGAATATTTCTCCGCGCCGTAGCTGAACATATTTTCCGCAAAAAAGCCCATGGCCCCGGCTCTGCCGCCCTGCCTGCGCTGCACGTCCACCTCCAGTCCCAGCTCCTTTGCCGCAGCAATGAGGCTCCGGGCCGCCCGGCGGGAAAGCTCATAGATTTCGCTGTCCCCATCAAGGCTGTCCATGGTAAAGCAGAAGCTCAGCTCCGCGCCCTTTGCCATCAGCGCCCGCAGCACCTCCTGCTGCTGGCGGGTAAAGTCCACAAAGCCGTCAATGTATATTTTCCTGCCCTCAAGGCTCTCCCCTTCCTCTATCTGCCGGGCAAGGATACTGAGCCTGTCGGCAGGGTCTGCCCTGCCGTTTGCAACCACCGCGTCATAGGCCTCCAGCACCAGGGCAAGGTCAGAAAGCTTGTCTCCCAGCGCATCCGGGCAGTCCGCCGCGGCAGAGAGCAGCATGTCGGCAGTCAGCCTCGCGGTTTTCAGCTCATCCACCGCAGCGAGCAGCAGGCTTTGCATCTCAGCCCGGTGCCGGGCTGCGGAGTAGACCTTGAGACGGCTGCCCACATTCTTCATGGCAAGGGCCATGCACAGAAGCCTGCCGCCCTTGTCAAGCCAGGGGGCTGCGGTGCCGCCCTGTTTTCGCGCAACGCTGCGGGCAAGGCCGGTGAAGCTCAGCACCTCCGCATAAAGGCTCAGCCTGTCGCCGCAGACCCGGCAGAGCTCCCGCTCCGCCTCATGGCTGTACTGCTCAGGCACTATAATGATGCTGCCGGCGATTTCCAAGGCCATATTCGCTTTTATCTCCGCCATGACAGAGGCTGTCTTGCCGCTGCCGGCGGGGCCGATTATAAATCTGAGCATCTGCTTGCCCTCGCTTTTTGGTGATTTTGTCTTATCCTATTCTACCAAAACATTAATTCCTATACAAGTAGATGGAATAATGTTAATTTTAAGTCTTTTATTGATTATTGTCTTAAAGTGTGCTTTAATATTAGGTATGTTTCGCATGGAAACTGAAAAAATATATATCAAAGAAAGGGGCCAACAACATGAAGCTTTCTTCCAAAATGGACCGCTGCAGACTCTCTCCCATGCGCAAATTCAATCCTTATGCTGATGCGGCCAAGGCGCGCGGCATTAAAATATATCACCTGAATATCGGTCAGCCCGATGTCGCCACTCCGAAAGCGTACTACGAGGCCCTTGCAAATTATGCAGACCCCGTCCTTTCCTACGCACCTTCCTCCGGTATCAACGAGTATGTTGACTCTGTGCGCCGTTACTTCAAGCGCATCGGTGTTGAGCTGGAGCGCAGTGAAGTTCTGCCCACCATGGGCGGCAGCGAAGCTCTGCAGATGACCATCGCCACATTGCTGGATGACGGCGATGAAATCGTCATTCCTGAGCCTTTCTATCCCAACTACCACACCTCCATCACCCTTGCCGGCGCCACCATCCGTCCCATCCCCACCTATGTTGAGGAGGGCTACTTCTACGCTGATAAGGCCCGTGTTGAGGCTTGCATCAACGAAAACACCCGCGCCATTCTGATGACCAGCCCCGGTAACCCCACCGGCAACGTTCTCTCCCGCGAGGAGCTGCAGCTGATGCTGTCCATCGCCAAGGAGCACAATCTCTTCATCATCTGCGACGAGGTTTACAGAGAGTTTGTTTATGACAGTGACGATTTGGTCTCCGCACTGCAGTATGAGGAGTATAAGGACAATGTCATCGTTATCGACTCCGTCTCCAAGCGCTTCAGTGCCTGCGGCGCCCGCGTCGGTGTTGTCATCTCCAAGAACAAGGAGTTTATGTCCCAGGTCATGAAGTGGGCTCAGTGCAGACTTGCTACCCCCTCTGTTGACCAGCTTGCCTCCGCCGCTCTCTACGACCTTGACCCCAGCTACTTTGACGAGGTCAAGAAGGAGTACTGCCTGCGCCGTGATACCTGCATTGCAGGTCTGCAGGCCATCCCCGGCGTAAAGTGCCGCACCCCCAGAGGCGCATTCTATGTCATGGCCGCCCTCCCCGTTGAGGATGCTGATGACTTCCAGATGTGGCTGCTCAATGAGTTTGACGACAATGGCGAGACCATCCTCTTTGCCTGCGGTGAGCCTTTCTACGGCACTCCCGGCCGCGGCAAGAACGAGATCCGCATTGCCTATACCATCAACGCTCCCGACATCAAGCGCGCTATGGAGATCCTCAAGATCGCCCTTGAAAAATACAATAACAGATAAAATGAACATTAAAAAGGACAGTTCCGAATCGGAACTGTCCTTTTCTTTTAAAGGCCCCCTTTAACAAGGGGGCTGCTGAGCAAAGCGAAGCTGGGGGATTCACCCCAATATCACATCGCAGATTCTGTCCACATCCTCAAGGCTGAGACCAGCGTAGAGGGGCAGGCAGAGTATACGCTCACCCACAAACTTTGCCACCGGGGTCATGTCCGGATCGAAGCCGGGGCGGCCCTTATAGCAGTCAAAAGAGTTGGTGATGGGGTAGAAATACTTTCTTGCAATTATGTTATTCTCGCCCAGACGGTCGAAGACCTGATTGCGGTCATACTTGTAGCCGTCAAAGAGCACGGGGAAATAGGCATAGTTTGAGTCCACACCCGGCTGCTCGGGGCAGAGGACTATGCCCTCCACGCCGCCGAGGCGCTGGCGGTAGTGTTCAACCACAGCCTTGCGCTCCTCAATCCACTGGTCCAGATGGCGCAGATTGCACAGGCCCATCGCCGCGCAAAACTCGTTCATCTTGGCGTTGCCGCCCACATACATAACCTCTTCCGGGCCGTGGATGCCGAAGTTTTTAAGATCATTTACGCGGGTCTTGAGCTCACTGCCCTTAAAGCAGAGTGCGCCGCCCTCGATGGTGTTGAAAACCTTGGTGGCGTGGAAGGAGAACATGGCAGCATCGCCGAAGCAGGCGGAGCTCAGCCCGTCCTTCTTTGCGCCAAAGGCGTGAGCTGCGTCATAGATTAGCTTGAGATTGTGCTTTTTTGCAATGCGCTCAATCTCATAAACATTGCAGAAATTGCCGTAGACATGCACCGGCATGATGGCAACGGTCTTCTCTGTGATGAGGGCCTCGATCTTACTTGCGTCCATGGTGTAGGTGACAGGGTCAATGTCGCAGAAGACGGGAGTGCAGCCACAGCGCACGATGGCATGGGTGGTGGAGGCAAAGGTAAAGGGCGTGGTTATAATCTCACCCTTGAGTTCAAAAGCCTCAATGGCAGTCTCCAGTGCAAGATGGCCGTTTGTCAGCAGGGCCACTTCCTCGCTGCCCAGATACTTTTTCAGTTCAGATTCCAGCTGCTGGTGCTTTTCACCCATATTGGTCAGCCAGCGGCTTTCCCAGATACTGCGTATCTCATCGCAGTACTCCTCAAAGTCAGGGATTGAGGAGCGGGTAACATTGATAATATCAGACATTTTTCTTTCCTCCGTGGTCTTCCACGATAGCTTTCACAGCGGATGCAACAACTACAAACATCAGCATTGCCAGCGGCAGGCCGATGAGCAGAGCCAGCACCTGCACCGCGTTGAATCCGCCCACCTTCAGCAGAACGAAGGTGATAAGGCAGATGATAGCCGCCCAGAACACTCTGCACCAGCGGGGTGCCTGAGAATCGGAATCCTTGTGGACAAAGGTGGTCTCCGCAGCAACGAAGGCGCTGGAGTTAACGGTAGTCGCCATGAACACAAAGCAGAGCAGGGCAACAATACCCATCATCAGCTTCTTGAGGGGCATAGTCTCCAGAATTGCAACAATGGCGGCGGGCTGGCCGGAAGTCTGCAGCACGGAGGCTATGTCGGCAATGCCGTCCATCTGCACGCGGATACCGTAGTTACCCAGCGTTGCCATTGCCACCCAGCAGCCCAGAGAGCACCAGAGCATCTGGCCCAGAGCAATCTCCCGCAGGGTGCGGCCCTTGGAAATGCGGGCATTGAACACGCCCATGAGAGGCATGTAGACGATCAGCCATGCCCAGTACCACACGGTCCAGTTGCGGATAAATGCACCGTCACCGTAGGGGTCGGTATAGGTTGCCATGCGGATGAAGTTCTGCAAATACATGCCGATGGTGTTTATCTCGGCCCGGAGCACATTGAACACGCCAGCCAGCGCGCCCACAAAGAGCATGAACACAAAGGCCAGATATACGTTTGCATCGGACAGGCGCTTGATACCCTTTTCAAGGCCCAGATAGATGCTGGTGCCGAACATCGCCACCCAGATAAAGAGAATGACGATCTGCAGCACGTTCACATATTCATCGCCAATACCAAACATGCGCTGCATCAGCAGGGTCAGCAGGGGCATACCCAGACCCATGGAGGTGACGGGCGCCATGATTGCACCGAAGGTGCCGAAAATATCGGTAAGTGTGCCGAGAATGCCGCTTGCATGCTTTTTCAGCACCGGCATACAGGCTGTGGACATATTGATGCGGCTGTGGCCGCGGTTGTAGAGCATATAGCCCACAGCCACGGTGGCAGGCACGTAGAGCGTCCATGCGTTGAAGCCCCAGTGATAATGGGTGTACATTGCGGCATACTCATATGCCTCGATGGAGAAGGGCTCTGCATGGAAGGGCACGGCAGTGGAGGAGTAGATTGTAGTCTCAATAAAGCCGAAGACTATAAGACCCGCGCTGCAGCTGGTGGTAAACATCATGGCAATCCATGAAAACTTGCTGAATGCAGGCTTGGCATCCTCGCCGCCCAGCTTCACCCTGGCATAGGGGCCGAAGGCGATCCACAGGGAAAAGCCGAAGGCGCAGAGATTGCTCAGCACAAAGAGCCAGTCAAACTTCTCAGCCAGCCATGCGTAGGTGGAGTCCACCGCAGCCTGAACAGCATTGAGGTTTATTGCCACCACCGCAAGAGTGGCAAGGATTATTGCCACTATGGGTATGAATCTTTTTTTATCTATATGGTTAGGCATGTTTTGAACCTCACTTGCCCTGCAGGCCTTCTTCATAGACCTTCATCAGATAGTCAAAATCATCGTAGTAGATGAGCATTTCCTCGCCATCGGTGTTCTTGATGGAGACGGTCTCGTTGACCAGCTTTATAAATTCGCAGGTGGCAGCACAGTCATCAGTGTCAAAGAGGATATCGCCCAGGGGCAGATAAGCCTTGACCTCATCACCCACACGGGCCAGAGAGTCCACAATCACACCGGGCATGGCAGCAATCTTGTCCAGACCCTCGATGGAGGCTATGGTGCCGCCCTTGTTGGTCCAGAGCATATAGCTGGAGCCGCAGCGCTTGAAGGCCTTCTTCTGGGAGGGGGGCAGATCCCTGGGATCGTTGGTCTCGCCCAAAGCATAGTCCACCAGCCACTTGACGGTGTCAAAGCCCAGCAGAGCCTTGAAGGGCACATACATCATGTCTCCGTCAAGGCGGTAGCCCATCTCGATTATGTAGAAGTGTCCGTCCTCATCCAGCATGGCCTGAACCCAGGCAATACCCTCGCGGCAGCCCACTTCCTTCAGCACCTTCTGAATATGGGGGTCGATCTGATTTACATAGTCCTCCACGTGGTTGGAGATGGAGGAGGTGATGGAATAGCAGAACTTGGGCTCTCCGGGCTGGGAGTACATGGCGCACAGGCCCATAAGGCTCACCTCGCCCTGAGCCATAGCGTAAAAGCTGTACCACTCCTCGCCGCGGAGCATACGCTCAACCACCAGCTTCCGGCTCTTGGACATGCCGAGAGCATAGTCGATAGCGGTCAGCAGCTCTTCCTCATTGTGGACATAGCTGATGCCGCGGTTGGAGCTGAGGTCAACAGGCTTTACCACCACGGGGTACTTTATCTGATCCAGCTCCTCGCGGGTGGGAGGGTCGGAGAGATAGTAGTCGGTGGCAAGGGGTGCACCCAGCTTTTTGCACAGAGCCTTGAAGTCCACCTTGTCGCGGGAATAGTGCCAGGCCTCGGGAGTGCAGTAGCACTGCAGACCCAGACGCCTGCACAGCTCCATGCACATCTCAAGGTTAAACTCGCTTATACCGCAGACAACGGCGTTGACGCCTTCCTCGCGGCACTTTTTCTCCAGCGTGTCAAGATCGCCGGTGTTGATCATCCAGTATTCATCGCTGATAAGCTTGCCGGGGGAATTTTCCGGCTCGTTATAGTCGGTAACGATGGTGTACACGCCTATGCTCCTGGCGTACTCCAGCATCAGCATTGTGCCGTAGCTGGTACCCAGCATCAGCATTTTTTTCATTATTCTATCTCCAAATCTATATAAATTTTATTCAACAACAACTTTATACCAATCGTGGCTGCTCATGCAGCGCTCGGTAGTCTCCCGGTCGGCAAAGTTCATTACCAGCGTGCCGATGGCCTTGTTGGCGCCGGAAAAGCGCTCAACCTCGTCGCCGGCCTTGACCCAGAGGTCAATCTGGGCAACGCTGGACTCAAGCTCGGGAGCTATCCACAGCTGCTTGAACTTGCCGTCCTTATCACTGTGGAGAATAATCTCTGCCCAGTGGCCCTTGTAAACGGGGTCTGCCATCTCGTCCACTTCCATACCCACTGCTGCGCGCACTGCGTTGGAAATCAGCTTTGTACCGGTGGCCATCTCCAGCACCTCACTGAGGCGGTTGCCGCCGCCGCGGGGTGATACTTCCATGATGTAGGGCTTGCCGTCGGTGCCCTGGCGGGTTTCGATATTATAAACAGAGGTCTTCAGCTTCAGCAGAGTCATAAGACGCTGCAGCTCTTTGCGAAGCTCTGCCTGGATATCATCGGGCATGGAGCTGGGCCAGACATAGGCTGCCGGGGTGTAGGGGTTTTCTGCCTCCCGGTCAAAGAGCTGCTCATCAAAGGAGCAGAACTTAAGCTCACCGTCCACGGAGAAACAGTCAGAGTCGGAGGAGGAGCCCAGCTGCTGGATAAACTGCTCCACAATAAACTGGCCGCAGTGGGAAAATTCCAGCGCAAAGTCTATAGCCTCGGGCAGATCATCAATACTGTCCACCCGCTTTACGCCCTTGCTGCCGGCGGAATCCACAGGCTTTACGATCATGGGCCAGGGGTAGTTCCCTGCATCTGCCATGGCCTCAGCGGCCTGAGAATAGCTCTTTGCCCAGGGCACATTGAAGCCGTTATCCCGCAGAAAGGCGCGGAAGCGGCCCTTGTCCTGCAGGATGGACACGGACTCATAGCCGCCTGCAAAGTTAAGGCCCATCTTCTCTGCCACGTAGGCCGCCGTTGCAACACCAGGGTCACAGGCAAAGGACATGATGCCGTCTATCTCCAGGCGCTGCGCGGCCTGGAGCACGGCCTCCTTGTCGATAATGGAGACATTGCAGTACTCATCTGAATATTTATGGGCAATGTTGTCGGGCAGGTAATCGCAGGAGATGGTGTAGATACCCAGTTCCTTTGCTTCCTTGATGACGGGCAGCAGATACTGCGCGCCGCCCAGCAGCATGAGTTTTTTCATGGATGTGCTCCTTTCATTCTTCGTAGCCCCGGTGCTTTCTGTACATTTTGTGCAGGCCGGGGAAGGCACATTTGATAAGATTCTTGATGCGGAATTCAAGAGGCTTGTTTTTGAGTATATCCCTGTAGGGGGGCTTACGCAGTTCCCTGTCCCGGCCCTGGGTATACAGCAGTTGGAACATGCCCTCGTTGATGTACCTGTCCACCAGCTGCAGAAGTTTTTCGTCCTGAACATGGTGGCGGAAGCATTTCAGCATCTCCACAACACCGGTGATAAAGCGCACCAGCTTGTCGGTAGCATAGTCAACGCCGGAGCTCCATGAGGCTTCGTTGCTGTTGAGCCTGTACACTGACATGCAGCGGTCTATAAAATGCACGGGGCCGTTCTGCCTCAGCCAGATGCCGTAGGGATAGTCGCCAAAGCCATAATCGCAGGCCACATAATAGTAGTCGGGGGGATTTTTAAGCAGCTCGGTCTTTGCCATAAGGGAGCTTGTGTGCCAGGCATTGTTCATGCCGGGCAGAATATCCTCAAACTCCACATCCCGCTCACCCTCACGCTTTATCAGGGGCTCGTTTTCATGGTTTCCGGCACAGTAGAAAAGCTCGGTATTGTGCACACAGGCGGAATACTCCGGGTGGCTCTCCAGAAAGTCCACCTGCTGCTGCAGCTTTGTCATGTCGGTCCAGTAATCATCGCCCTCGCAGAAGGCCACATACTTGCCTCTGGCATTGGGGAAAAATGTGTGATAATAAACGTCGATATTCTGGGAATAGAGGTTATTTTCGGGGAAAAAGGCCCTGACCTTAGCGGGATATTTTTCCGCATACTCCCGGACAATATCGGCGGTGCCGTCGGTGGACACATCGTCATTTATCAGAATTTCATAGTCAAAATCGGTCTGCTGATTCACCATGCCCTCAAGAGCTTCGCGGATATATTCTTTATGGTTGAAGGCGGTGCACATGACCGAGACCATAATTTTTTCAGACATACTCTTCTCCTTTATCCACGGTGGAGCAGTTTCTTCACAATGCCCAGCATAAAGCTGAAGCTTTCAATCTTAAAGATGGCGGAAATCGCCACATACACCACAACCCCCAGAGGCACCTGGATGAGCAGGGTAATAATGTCATGCAGGCCCAGAAGGGTCACAGGCCAGACCACAGCCGCCATGGCAAGGGAGGCCAGCGCTGCAGGCATAATGTCTCTCAGCTGCATTCTGTACATATAGCCCATGAGCTTGCGGTTGGGAAATGCGTTGATAATAAGGGATGCCACACCGCTTACGATTTCACCCAGGGCGATGGCAAAGGCGCTGATGCCCATGGTGGCAAGAATCACCGCGGTAATAAGAACTTTCTTTATGATCTCCTGCTTGAGGAAGATGTCGCTGCGGCCCATGGCCTTGATGGCGTTGAGGTTTGCAGTGTGCAGGGGGTAGAGCGCGTAGCACACGCAGAAAACCTGCATATAGGGCACGCAGGGCAGCCATTTTTCAGTCAGCAGTAGGCGGATCAAAGGCTCTGCGCAGGCCGCCATACCTGCCATGATCGGCATCATGATGTAGGAGCTGGTCTTGATGGCCCGGCGGGTCATTTCACGCACGGAGTCACGATTATCCTGCTCAGAGGAAAGCACCGGCAGCAGCACCGAGTCGATGGAGGCGTTGATATTTTCCACCACCAGCACACAGAGCTGGTCGCCCTTGTTGAAGAAGGCAAGGTCCGATGCAGTATATTTAAGGCCCACCACCAGCTGGTAAAGCTTCAGATAGACAGTATCCAGCAGCGCCGAAGCCAGAAGCTTCCAGCCGTAGGAGATAAGCCCCTTGAGACGTTCAAAAGAGAACATACGCTTGGGTTTCCAGCCCACGGTGAGCCAGAGTATGGCAGTATTCACAGCGGCGTTGAGAAGCTGCTGCATAACCAGGGCCCAGATACCGTAGCCCATGTAGGCCATGGCAATACCCACCACGGCGGAGAAGAGAGTGCCGCCCAGGGTGGAGAAGAAGAAACGGCGAAACTGCATGGTCTTGGACACATAGGCCTGCTGCACATTCTTCACGCCGGACACAACGATGGTAAGGCCCAGCACACGGATGATGGGCACCAGATCCGGCATCTTGTAGATGCGGCTAATAAGGGGAGCGCAGACGAAAAGGCCCGCATAGAGCACAAGGCAGAAGCAGACATTGAAGTAGAAAACGCTGGAAAAGTCCAGATCGTCAGAATCCTTCTTCTGTATCAGGGCGTTTGCCATACCGCTGTCCACAAATACATTGAGGATAGCGGTGATGACCGTGACAAGGGCGATGGTGCCGTAAAGCTCCGGCTCCAGCAGTCTTGCCAGCACGATGGACACCACGAAGCTCACAAGCTGTGCGCCGCAGCGCTCCATAAAGCGCCATATCAGGTTTGTAAAAACAAGCTGTTTTTTATCGTTCATTGCTTAAACTCTTTCAGTCGATATAGCCTCTCAGCCTCCGATAGACCCGGGACAGGCCGGGCACATAGGATTTGAGGAAATTATACACGCGGTACTTTGCGCTCTGCTTTCTGAGAATTTCCCTGTAGGGGCCGCGGCGCTGTTCAATATCCCGGCCCTCAATATACATAAGCTCAAACTCGCGCTCCAGCAGCTCATGCTCGGCGAGAGTTCTTTTTTCGCCTTCTGTGTGAGGGATGAGGGTGCGAAGCATTTCAATCTCGCCTCTGACAAAGTTGCGCAGCTTCTGGTACTGCTTGTCAACGCCGGAGCTCCATGCGCCCTCACCGCTGTTGATGCGGTAGAGGCTCATAGCTCTGTTGAGATAGCGCACCTTGCCATTGAGGCCGCACCACAGGGCGATGGCATAATCCACAAAGCCGTTGGCATTGGCCACAAAGTAGAAGTCAGGCGGATTGCAGATAATCTCCCGCCGGGCGAGAATTGCGCTGGTGTGGTAGGAGCGGCTGGCGCCGGAGAGCAGGGTCTTGAAGCTGATGTCATGGTCCTCAGTATGATTCAGCAGCAGCCTGTCGGCCTGTTCGCCGCCGCAGTAGTGCAGGGTGGTGTTGTGCACGCAGAGAGTATAGTCCTCGTGTGCCTCCAGAAAATCCACCTGACGCTGCAGCTTGCTCTTATCCGTCCAGTGGTCGTCACCCTCGCACACCGCCACATACTTGCCCCTTGTCTTTTCGAAAAAGAGGGTGGCAAACATGTTTTTGCCGGTGGAGTACACATTCTCCTCAAGCAGCATGGGGCGGATGATGTCGGGGTACTTTTCGGCATAGCTGCGGATAATATCTGCGCTGCCGTCGGTAGAAGCATCATCGCTTATGATTATTTCAAAGGGAAAGTCCGTCTCCTGCTCAAGGAAGGAGTCCAGAGTCTGGGCAATATATTCTTCGTGGTTATAGCACAGACACCAGATGGACACCATGCATTTTTTATTTTCCATGGATTGCTCCTTAAAATAACAATACTAAATCAATCTATTATACTGCCAAAGCCCCTGTATTTCAACCGTAAATACGCATAAAAAGAGACCGTATGCAACATACGGTCTCTTTTGTTGTCAGAGTCTTACTTGCACAGTTCAACAGCGGTGAGGGCTGCGACCTTTGCATTGTTGAATACCAGCTGGATATTGCTGTCCAGACTGTCGCCGCCGGTGAGCTCGGAAACTCTGGCCAGCAGGAAGGGGGTGGTCTCCTTGCCCTTGATTCCCTGCTCAACAGACTCCTTGAGAGCCTGGTCGATGGCTGCATCAATAACAGCCTTGTCCATTGCATACTCTTCGGGGATGGGATTGGTAACCAGCATACCGTTCTTGAAGCCAAGCTCACGCTGTGCCTTGAACATTGCTGCCAGCTCCTCGGGAGTGTCAACGCGGTAATCAACGCCGAAGCCGCTCTTTCTGGTGTAGAAGGCGGGCAGCTCGTCAGTGCCGAAGCCCATTACGGGAACGCCCTTGGTCTCCAGATACTCCAGGGTCAGGCCTAAATCCAGGATAGACTTTGCGCCGGCGCAGACAACCATAACGGGGGTCTGGCCCAGCTCTTCCAGGTCAGCGGAGATGTCCATGGTGGTCTCAGCGCCGCGGTGTACGCCGCCTATGCCGCCGGTGGCGAAGACGGAGATGCCTGCCATGTGGGCGATGATCATGGTGGTGGTAACGGTAGTGGCGCCATCAATGCCGCGGGCGACGATGGAGGGCATGTCGCGGCGGCTGGCCTTGGTCACAGCGTGACCGGCCTTACCCAGATGGTCGATCTCTTCCTTGCTCAGGCCTGCCTTCAGGCGGCCGCCGATGATGGCGATGGTGGCGGGGACAGCACCGTTTTCACGGATAACTTCTTCAACCTTCAGTGCGGTCTCAACGTTCTGGGGATAGGGCATGCCGTGGGAGATAATGGTGCTCTCCAGAGCAACAACGGGCTTACCCTCAGCCAGAGCCTGGGCCACTTCGGGTGCGATGTCAAGATACTTGTTCATTTAATAACTCCTATAATTTGTACGGGCGGATAATATCCGCCCCTACATTCTGATTTACTTGGACTTGATATAGGGCTTGCCGGAGGCTGCGGGAACAGAGCTCTTACCCACAAACAGAACCAGCACGATAACAGTTACCACATAGGGGATCATGGAGATAAGCTGCATGTCGATACCGGAGGAACCGCCAAGGACAACCTTCAGGCCGGAGCAGAAGCCGAAGAGCAGACAGCCGATGAGGGCGCCCTGGGGCTTGAACTTACCGAAGATAACAGCGGCGATGGCGATAAAGCCCTGACCGACGATGGAGATGGGTCTGAACTGGGTGGAGATGGTCATGGTGACGCAGGCGCCGCCCAGACCGGACAGGAAGCCGGAGATGACCACGCACCAGAAGCGCATGGCGATAACATTGATACCCAGAGTCTCGCAGGCCTTGGGATGCTCGCCGCAGGCGCGCAGTCTCAGACCGAAGCGGGTCTTGTAGAACACGAACCACACGAGGATGACCACGGCGAACACGATGTAGGTGGAGGCATAGGTGGCAAAGACATTGTCCATGAATCTGCCGAAGACCGTGCTGGTGTCGAACATGCCGGGGAAGAGCTTAGGGATCTTCTGGCTTGCGGTGAGGGGCACGGTATCGGTGGAGTTAAAGAGCACGCGGGCAATCATTATAACCACGCCGGGGCCCAGCATGTTAATGGCAGTACCGGCAATGGTCTGGTCTGCGCCCAGATTGACGGTAGCTACCGCATGGAGCATGCCGAAGAATGCGCCTGCAAGACCGCCGCAGATAAAGCCGATCCAGGGGTTGCCGGTGAAATAGGCAATGACAGTACCGGCAAAGGCACCGGCGGTCATCATACCCTCAATACCGATGTTGACAACACCGGAAACTTCGGAGAAGCAGGAGCCCATTGCTGCATAGAGCAGGGGGGTGGCATAAACCAGAGTGGCAAAGAGAATAATGCCTAAGCTGTTAACGAAATTATCCATCACTTATTCTCCTTTCCCTCTTTTACTTTTTTGGGTGCCTTCTTGGCATACTTGAGACGCTCAAATATAACGGAGATGGCAATGAAGAAGACAACGGTACCGACAATGACGCTGATAAGCTGGGTGGGTACGCCCTCCAGATTCAGCTTGCTGCCGCCGTAGGTCAGTGCGCCGTAGAACAGGCCGGCGGCCAGAACGCCAAAGGGGTTGGAGCAGCCCATCAGAGCAACGACGATGCCCGCAAAGCCGAAGCCTTCCTGGCTGGAGAAAACGGAGATACGGCTGCCCATGCCCATCAGCTGCAGTGCGCCACCCAAACCGGCCAGTGCGCCGGAGATGGCAAGGGCGGTGAGGATGGAGCCGTTAACATTGATACCGCCGTACTCGGCAGCAAACTTGTTGGCACCCACGGCCTTGAGCTTATAGCCCAGGGTGGTCTTGTCAATGATGAACCAGACGATGAGCATTGCCACGATTGCCACAAGGATGCCCCAGTTTGCAGTAGGACAGAGGCCCAGGCTCTTTATCATGTCGGCAGGAAGCAAGGTGCTGGCATTGTCGGCGATATTCTTGGTAGCCTCGGCGGTACCGTCGGAATGGATTGCGGGGATGCCGGCGATGTAGTTGGAAAGATAGAAGGCAATCCAGTTGAACATGATCATGGAAAGCACTTCATTGATGCCGCGCTTGGTCTTCAGCAGGCCAACCACGATGCCCCAGAGAGCGCCGGCAGCCATAGCCACGAGGAAGCACAGGGGGATGAGGATGATCTTGGGCAGGTCGCCCAGCAGTATGCCCACCACGCAGGCAGACATAGAGCCCATGACGAACTGACCCTCAGCGCCGATGTTAAAGACACCGGTCTTGAAAGCGAAGGCCACGGAAAGGCCGGTCATAATATAGGGGATAGCGTAAACGATGACGTAGGAAACACCCTTGAGTGTGGTGACACTGGAGAGCAGTCTGCCATAGGCATCACCCACGGAAAGGCCCATAACCACGAGAAACAGCGCGCCAACCACAAAACCCAGAGCTACGGAAATGAGAATGTGCATAAAGCGGTTCTCGGAGATGATCTGCATTACGGTTTTCTTATTATCCATTGCTCTTACCTCCTGCCATCATCAGACCAAGGTCATTCTCGTTTGCATCCTTGCCGGGGATAGAGTCAACTATCTTACCGTCGAAGATAACCTTTATAGTGTCGGAAAGGCTCATAATCTCGTCCAGCTCAAAGCTGACCAGCAGAACGGCCTTGCCCTTGTTGCGCTGTTCGACGATGTATTTGTGTACATATTCAATAGCGCCGACGTCAAGACCGCGGGTGGGATTGACGGCGATGAGCAGATCCTTGTCGTTCTGCACCTCACGGGCGATGATAACCTTCTGCTGGTTACCACCGGAGAGAGTGCCGGCCGGACGCTTTTCGCTTCCGCCGGGACGGATGTCGAAGCCGGAAATAGACTCGGTAGCATGCTCAAAAATGGGCTTGCGCTGAAGAATATGCTGCTTGGAATAGGGATCTTCGTCAAAGTTCTGGAGAATCAGGTTGTCCTCAATGGCGAAATCCAGCACCAGACCGTGCTTCTGACGGTCGGCGGGGATGGAGGACACGCCCTGATCGAAGCCGAATCGGGGAGGCTTGTTGAAAACGTCAACGCCGTTTACCAGCACCTTACCGGCAGTGCCCTTGCGCAGACCGGTGATAACCTCAACAAGCTCGGTCTGACCGTTGCCGTCGATACCGGCGATACCGATGATCTCGCCGCGGCGAACCTGCAGATCAAGGCCGCATACAACTTCAACATCGCGGTAGTCCACACAGTGCAGATCCTGTACGTCAAGGACAACTTCACCGGGCTCCTGCTCGGGCTTGTCCACCTTGAAGGTGACGTTGCGGCCAACCATCATGCTGGCCAGATCGTTTTCGGTAACCTTGTCCACATCAACGGTGTCGATGTACTTGCCCAGACGGATAATGGTGCAGAAGTCGGCAGATTCCTTTATCTCCTTGAGCTTATGGGTGATGATGATAATGCTCTTGCCATCCTTGGTAAGATTGCGCATGATGGCGATGAGCTCAACGATTTCCTGAGGAGTCAGGGAGGAAGTAGGCTCGTCCAGAATGAGGATGTCAGCGCCGCGGTAGAGAGCCTTCAGTATCTCAACGCGCTGCTGCATACCGACAGAGATGTCCTCAATCTTTGCATCGGGGTCAATGGCAAGACCGTAACGCTCGGAAATTTCCACAACGTTCTTTCTTGCAGTGGCCATATCCAGAGCCACGCCCTTCTTGGGCTCGGTGCCAAGGACGATGTTTTCCGTGACGGTGAAGGGCTGGACCAGCATGAAGTGCTGGTGCACCATGCCGATGCCGGCATTGATGGCGTCACGGGGATTGTTCATTTCGATCTTCTTGCCGTTTACAAGGATGTCGCCGGAAGTGGGCTTGAACATACCGTAAAGCTGGTTCATCAGCGTGGATTTGCCCGCGCCGTTTTCGCCCAGGATTGCGTGGATTTCACCTTTGTGGACTGTAAGGTTAATACCGTCATTGGCCACGAAGTTACCGAATTTCTTGGTAATATTCCGCATTTCAATGACGGGGGTATTCATGTCCACATATTCTTTAGACAATTTGACTGCCCCCAATACTTAATATTTTTACGGGTAAGATTAGGCTTCGATAAGACGGAAGAACGCATCCACCTCTGCCTTGTGATTGCCGCGGCAGATGAGATGGTGGTTGTTGATGGGTCTGGTGAGGAAGTAGCTGAAGTCGTCCAGTTCAACCTTGCACTGGGTGCGGCAGAGCATGTTGGAGAAGGGCACGGGCTTGAGATGGCCTTCCTGAGCGTGGTAACGGCTCAGGTCGCCCTCGCACTTGAAGATGGTGCAGTCAAACTCATCAAAGCTGCCCTGAACGGCAACGCCGATATTGGATTCAAAGTGGGTGTTGAGCTCAAAGCTCTTGAGCATGGTGGTGGGGATAGTGCAGTGGGCAAAGAGAGCGGTGCCCTCGCGGGTGTCGAACTTGTTGGCGTTGCAGAGGAACATATCCTCGCCGGTGATGGCGCCGAGGACTGCCATGCTCAGCAGCACAGGCACGTCGCCCTCGCAGCCGCCGTAGATGCCCTTGTTGTTGAGGATGGACAGGCCGATGCAGCCGGTGGTGAACACGGTGTCCAGCAGGTCAAAGCAGCGTATGGTCACACCGCAGAGATTGTACTTTTCAACCAGACGCTCCATTGCGCCGTAGACGTAGAGAGCCTTTTCCATCTCTGCCTCGTCATAGCCCATGGACTTGAACATCTGAACATGCTCATTGTCAGGATAGGACTTCTTCTCGTACTCAGCCAGCATCTCCTCCATGGAGATATCAACAAAGCCCATGCCCAGCTTTTCCATCATGGCATCGGGGCTGTAATTGCTGGCGATAAGCCAGTCAGAGGGGCGGCCGATGCTGCCGATGTTCTTGCCCTTGAGGGCCTTCTTTGCATTGTGAGCCTTGATGAGCAGCTTTATCTTTTCTGCGATTTCTTCAATGTCGCCGTGAAGGATTTCGCCCTTGCCGCCGTGCTTATTGAGGAAGCTGAGAATTTCCATGGATGCAGCCAGAGAGTTGGTCTCACCGCTGGTAAGGATGTAGGTGTAGCGATCCTTGATCTGATCGAAGATCTGCAGGAAGTAGCCCTCGCTGCCGCCGGAGGCAACGTAAAGCAGAGCGAAGTCCTCTGCCAGATACTGCTCAAGCTCAACCTTGGTGAACTCTTCGCCGACTGCGGCAGAAACTGCTGCGATGTAGCCGTCCATGTAGTCATCGGTGACCTGAGACAGCGGGCTTCTTATCTGGTAATAGACAGCCATAAATATTTCTCCTTATTAAGAAAATAAAAAATTACATAAAAACAGATAATACATTTTAACACAGCCCCCGTCAAATTTCTACAATTACTTATGGGAAATTCAAGAAAAAGGCAACAAAAAAAGAAGGCTCAAAAGAGCCTTCTTTTTATTGTGTGTCTGAATTACTCAGCCAGAGTGAAGGTGGGGCACTCGGAAGCGAGCTTGGGAACAACGATCTCGCCGGACATAACCTTTGCCTTTGCATCCTCAACCATCTTGAGAACGTCTTCGGGGATCAGGTCACGGGTGGGAGACAGGTCAACGCCGCCGTTGGACAGGTCGTACAGGTGGATACCTGCTTCGTAGGTGCCGTCAGCAACAGCCTTGGAGATGTCCTGAGCTGCAGTGTCAACGCGCTTCATAGCGGAAGTGATAACGTACTCGGGAGCGAGGGGAGACTGGTCGGTGTCAACGCCGATAGCGTAAACGCCTTCCTCAGCACATGCGTTGATAACGCCAATGCCGGTGCCGCCTGCTGCGTGGTAGATAACGTCAGCACCCTTGGTGATCATGTCCTTAGCTGCGGTTGCGCCGCCGGCGATGTCACCAAAGTTGTTTGCATTGTACTGCAGAACCTCTGCCTCGGGGCATGCCTCGAGAACGCCTGCGATGTAGCCAACGCCGAACTGGTTCATAGAGTCAGAGACCATGCCCTGAACGTAGCCGACGGTCTTGGTCTCGGTAACGGAACCTGCAACGAGGCCAACCAGGTAGGAAGCCTGCTCCTGAGCGAACATCAGGCAAGCAACGTTGGGCAGCTCAGCACAGGTAGCATCGTCGATGATGGCGAACTTCTGATCGGGGTTAGCCTGAGCTGCTTCCATGGTGGCGCTTGCCAGCATGTAGCCAACACAGATGATCAGGTCGTAGCCTTCGTCGATGAAGGTGTTGATGTTGGTCTGGTAGTCAGCATCGGTCTTGGACTCGAGGTACTTTACCTCAAACTTGTTGGTGTCCAGAGCCTGAAGGCCTTCCCAGGAAGTCTGGTTGAAAGACTTGTCGTTAACGCCGCCAACGTCGGTAACCATACCGACCTTGATCTTGTCTGCAGCCTCTTCCTTTGCGCCGCAAGCGCAGAGGGAGAATACCATGCACAGTGCAAGAACGAGTGCAAGGAACTTCTTCATTAGTTTTTCCTCCATAAAAATTCTTTTTTTGGATTGTCACGGATAAGCCCGTACACGCTTTATTATAACAGAGCCAAAATCACAAAGCAAGGGAATATTCACTTTTTTGGCTTAATTAACAAACAAAAAGTGCGAAGAGCCCCAGTCTTCGCACTTATGTAAACCTTTTAGTTGACTTTCACCGCGGTGTCCAGAGCAACTTCCATCATCTGGCGGAAGGAGTTCTGCCTGTCCTCGCTGGAAAGGGCCTCGTCTCTGTACAGATGGTCGGAGATTGTGCAGATGCAGGCGGCGCGCTTACCCAGATATGCAGCGTTTGCAAAGAGGCCGGCAGCCTCCATCTCAACCGCCAGCACACCCATGCGCTTCCAGAGGTCAGAGCCGCCGCAGCCCTCGGCATAGTAGAAATTGTCGGAAGAGAGGATGTTGCCTACCATGTAGCGGGCATTATGCTCCTGAGCGGACTCCACCAGCTTGCTCATCAGAGTGTAGTCGGAAATGGGAGCAAAGGTGCCGGGGCAGCCGAAGGACTGGGGAAGATTGGAGTTTGTGCAGGCGCCCTGGGCTATAACAAGATCCATCAGCTGAAGATCGTCATGCAGTGCACCGGCAGAGCCTATGCGGATGATGTTCTCCACGCCGTATTCTGAGTAAAGCTCCCAGCTGTAGATGCTGATGGCGGGGATGCCCATACCGGAGGCCATGACCGTAACAGGCACGCCCTTCCAGGTACCGGTGTAGCCCTGCACGCCGCGTACATTATTTACAAGCACGGGGTCTGTCAGGAAATTCTCTGCAATGAATTTTGCTCTCAGCGGGTCGCCGGGCATAAGCACGGTCTTTGCGATCTGGCCGAATTTAGCTTCATTATGGGGAGTAGCCATGTTCATACCTCCAATAAAATTTGTTGTACTTCGATGTATAAATTATATTAGGAGAAATATTAAAAGTCAAATTGAAAGATGGAGCAAGCTATGTTATTATGGACGCAGAAAGAAATTTGTTCAGCAGGAGGCTCTTCATATGAAGGATGTAATGGTCATCGGCATCGCCGGCGGCACCGGCAGCGGCAAGACCACGATTACCAAAAGGCTGGTATCCCGCTTCAAGGAGAATGTCACCGTCATCCACCATGACGACTACTATAAGGCTCACCACTACATGACCTATGAGGAGCGCGCTCAGCTCAACTACGACCATCCTGACGCTTTTGAGACGGAGCTGCTGGTGGAGGCCCTGCGTGCCCTTAAGGCCGGCAGACCCATTGAGTGCCCTGTTTATGATTACACCATCCATGACCGTAGCGACAAGACCGTCACCATAAAGCCTGCCAAGGTCATCATCGTTGAGGGTATCCTTATTTTCCAGGATAAGGAGCTTTGCAAGGAGATGGACATCAAGCTCTTTGTGGATACCGATGCTGACGTGCGTATTCTGCGCCGCATCGTGCGCGACGTGCGGGACCGTGGCCGCAGCCTTGAGAGCGTGGTTGACCAGTATCTCACCACCGTCAAGCCCATGCATGAGCAGTTTGTTGAGCCCAGCAAGCGCAATGCAGACATCATCATACCCGAGGGCGGCCATAATGCGGTAGCTCTTGACATGGTGATTGAGCGCGTCCGCGCCCACCTTGAAAGGAGTAAATAAATGGCAAAGCTATACTTCAAATACGGCGCCATGGGCTCCTCCAAGTCTGCCCAGGCCCTTATAACCAAGTTCAATTACGAGGAAAAGGGCATGAGCGTCTGGCTCATCAAGCCCAGCATCGACACCCGTGACGGCGCCGACATTATCCGCAGCCGCATCGGCCTTGAGGCCCACGCTCATGTTATCCTGCCCGAGGATAATATAGTTGAAAAGTATAAGGCCGCCGGAAAGTATGATGTCATCATCGCAGACGAATCCCAGTTCTTCACCTCCGGGCAGATTGATCAGCTGCGCCAGCTGGTGGATGAACAGAGCCTGCCGGTTCTCTGCTTCGGTCTGCGCACCGATTTTCTTACCCACTTTTTCCCTGGCGCTATGAGACTTATGGAGCTGGCTGACTCCATAACCGAGATCAAGACCGTCTGCTCCTGTGGCAGAAAGGCCACCGTCAACGCCCGTATCGACGGCGAGGGCAACGTAGTAACCGAGGGCAGCCAGGTGCTGCTGGGCGGCAATGACAGCTATATCGCCATGTGCCATAAATGCTGGAAAGAAAAGATAAGAAGCCAGGCAGAGTAAGTTTCCCCTTGCCTCTCCCAGCATTCGTAGGGGCCGATGCCCTCATCGGCCCGTAACAATAAATCTAATTTATTTGAAATATAAGGAGGCCGACAACATGTTAAGTAAGATCAGCATCAACGCCCACAGCTCCATCCGCATAGGAGCAAGTAAGACCATCTATGTTGACCCCTTCCAGATCATGGAAGAAAAACACGATGCCGACTTCATTCTATTTACCCATCCCCACTATGACCATCTCTCTCCCGAGGACTTTCAGAAAGTCGCCAAGGACGAAACCGTCTATGTCATCCCCGAGAGTGCCAGAAAGGAAGCTCTTGAGGCCGGCGTGCCCGAGCAGCACCTGCTTACTCTCCAGCCCGGCGAGGATCTGGAAATGCCCGGCCTTATGATTGAGGCCGTTCCCGCCTGGAACACCCGCCCCTACCATCAGGAAATTTTCCGCTGGGTAGGCTACATCGTAAGCATTGACGGCTGGAAAATCTACGTTGCCGGCGACACTGACAATATTGCAGAAAACCACGGTATTGAGTGCGACATCGCCATCGTCCCCGTTGGCGGCACCTTCACCATGACCGCCGAAGAAGCCGCAGACTATGTCAACAAAATCCGTCCCAAATATGCTATCCCCAGCCACTATGACTGTCTGGTGGGCACCACTGAGGACGCAAAGACCTTCAAGAGGCTTGTTATTGATATAATCGAAGTAGTGGAAAAAATAGATGTTTAAAAATCCAAAAGCCCCCTCAACTTGCCTTTGAGGGGGCTTTATTTCATTCAACTATATATACCTTGAAGTCTTCCTCAATTCCGCCGCAGGAGATTGTAAGCGTGACACCACCCATGACCGCTTTTTCGGCTGTAATACATGCATCCCGCTTGTCCTCAGTTTTGTGCTCTATCTTCAGGCTGCTTTCATCAGAGCTTTTCCACTCAAACTGTGCATCATCCACACCGTCAATTTCAGCATAGAGCTGTACAGTCTCCCCCACCCTGAGGGTGAACTCACTGAGCTCGGTGGTATAGAACATGAGCCTTATATCCCCCGGCGCCACTGTCTCCCTGCCGTTTTGATCAGGCTTGATGTACACGGGATATACCTTCTTGAAATCTCCGCAGGACACAGTCAGCATGACGGGGCTTTTCTCCGTGCTCAGCACCTCTGCCACTACGGCATTTGGCCCGGCTTCCTCAAGGCGGAGCGAAGCTTCATTTGAACTTTCCCACTCCACGCTCAGGCCCTCCGAGGCTGAAACAGGCTCTGCCCACAGTTCAATTCTTTCACCCACCATAGCCATTAAATCGCCTTCAAGCTCTGTGGTGTAGTACATGAGCTTTATATCCTCCACCACGGGCTGGGCTTCAGTTTCAGGCTGAGGCTCTGCTGTGACAGCCGCTTCTTCCACCATAGGCGCAGAGTTCACGCCCTCAGTTGCCGCGCAGGAGCACAGCAGCACGCTCATCGCCAGCACCAGCACCAAGGCAAAAATTCTCTCGTATATTTTCATGGCCCATCCTCCTTATTTTGTATAATTTCAGGACGGATAAGGCTGAGCAAAGGTTTCTTAAATATACTTAAGACTTAACGTAGGGACCGCCCTCCCGGGCGGTCCGTTTTTAATTTCATACAGCATTCATTGCGGACCGTCCAGGAGGCCGGTCCCTACAAAGGAGTTTTACCCGCCTTGCCGCTTTTACAAATTGCCGGCAGGCATTTGAACCTGCCGGCAATTTGTGCGGCTGCGGTCTAAGCGGTTTCACTTCACCCGCCCCCGGCGGCGTGAAACCTTGCCGCCTTGCCGCTTTTAGCGTTCCCGCTTCACTCTCGTTCGCGCCAACGCTGCGGCTGCGGTCTGACAAGTTTTGCTTTTTCTGCCACCGGCAGCGCAAAACTTGTCAGCCTACAGCATGATTAGTACCTATTATCATGCACACTCTGCCGGGGAATTCCACGGTCTGAATGTATCTGGGCACGCCCTGCTGATCGCCCTCAAAGACTACGGACAGGTAGTAGTTATCCTGGGGCAGATCGCGCACAAGGCTGTCGCCGCCGGGCGTCTCCACATCCTCAAAACCGTAGAACTCGTCCACAGTATCCACAACGGTATAGCCCCCAAAGCCCCAGTACTCATTGAGCCTTGTGCACATCTCATCCACAGTGATGCCCTCGGGGATAATATCCTCGTAGTTATCGAAGTACTCCAGATCCCTTATCTCCACGATGGGCTGCTGTTTTTCTTCATCATAGCCCACGGGGACTTCCTGATCCTCCAGCACCCGATAGGCTACTGCATCTTCACCTGCCGCAGCCTCGATGGTAACGGCCATTATCCTGCCCTCGGCAGTATCCACCTGAGTTATAACAGTGTAAGGATTTCCCTCGGGACTACCCATGTACCACTGCACACTATAACGGTGGGGCCAGATGCGGCCGAAGAAATAGTCCTCCCCCTCGAATACCGGCAGCTCTATAACCCGCTCTGCCACTATACCCTCCACGCTGAACTTTTCGGAGAGTATACCCAGATCCTGCATTTTCTTAAGCTCTGCCTGAGCCACCTTCTCGGCCTGGGCGGGCGAGTTGATATAATTGCCCACGGCAAAGGCTGTGCCCACGAAAAGGCTTGCGATTATTGCCGCAATCAGCACTATGCGGATAGGCGTGCGTACAGCCCTGCGCCTTGTTTCGTTCTTATTCTTCATTGCTTCGATTGCCTCCTTCTTATAGTCCTGGCTGATAAGGTCCATGGCATCGAAAAGATTTTCGGTTTTCATATCAGGCCCTCCTTGCAAAGCTGCTTTCTGAGCTTTTCCCGGCTGCGGTGCAGCGAGCTTTTAACCTTGCTCTGGCTGAAGTTCATAGCCTCTGCAATGTCTGCGACAGGCTCCATAAGCCAATAGCGGCTGAGGAATATGCATCTGTCAGTCTTGCTGAGTTTGTCCAGAGCGCGGTTTATCCCCTCGGCAAGCTCCCTTGCCTCAATGTCCCCCTGAGGGTCACCGCCGCCTTTAATACACTCATCCAGTTCCTCATAGCACAGTGCATACTCTCCTCCACCCCGTCGGTCAGCGTAGCGCCTTCGCAATCGGCTGAGTGATATGCGCCGCACGATGCTGATAAGCCAGGCGCAGAGACTCACCGGATATTCCGGCGGTATCCTGTTCCACGCAGCAAGGTATGTATCGCTGACGCATTCCTCCGTATCCTCAGGGTTTGAGAGTATGTTGTATGCAAGGCTCCTGCAGCGCGGGCCGTATTTTTTGTCCGTCTCCCCTATTGCCGCCTGATCGCGCCGGTAGTAGAGTTCAATTATCTTTCCGTCTTCCATGGTGCCTCCAATCAATAAGTAAGAGCTCTCACCAATATAGTCGCAGGATTTTGAAAAAGGTTGCATTTAAAAATAAAAAGGCCCCCTTGTAAAGGGGGCCTTTATTCTTGGCTCTCCCTCTGGGAGAGCTGGCAGTCCGAAGGACTGACTGAGAGGGCAGCGCGTCCCCCGCCTTGCCGCTTTTAGCGTTCCCGCTTCACTCTCGTTCGCGCCAACGCTGCGGCTGCGGTCTGAGCAGCTTCACTTCATCCGACTAAGGCAGCGCATCCTCCGCCTTGCCGCTTTTAGCGTTCCCGCTTCACTCTCGTTCGCGCCAACGCTGCGGCTGCGGTCTGACAAGTTTTGCTTTTTCTGCCACTGGCAGCGCATCCCCCGCCTTGCCGCTTTTAGCGTTCCCGCTTCACTCTCGTTCGCGCCAACGCTGCGGCTGCGGTCTGACAAGTTTTGCTTTTTCTGCCACTGGCAGCGCAAAACTTGTCAGCCTTTGGTATGACTATTACCCACATTCAGGAAAACTCTTCCGGGGAACTGGCCGGCCTGGATATAGCAGGGTCTGACTTCTCCATCCTGCTCAAATTCCACAGTCAGGTAATAGTTTGCATCCAGTTCCTCCATATCCTTCACAAGATAGCTTCCATCGGGAGCCTGAATATTATAGTCATAGTCCTCGGTTGCGCAGAGAGTGTAGCCGTCATAGCCCCAGTACTCCGCAAGCCGGGTGCAGAACTCATCAATGCTCATATCTCCGGCCACAATGTCGTCATAGTTTTCATAGTAGAGCCAGGTGACCTCGGTTTCCTTGTCCTCCCCTGTCTCAGGATCATAGTCCAGCTGAACCACACGCTCCTCAGAAACCTCATCGTCCTCATCAGCGCAGGCCTCAATGCTGAAATAGTCTATAACGCCGGTGTTAGGGTCTATATTCACATTGAGGCTGTACTTATTTCCGCCCTCCCAGTCGTTGAGATAGCTTCTGCCTCCGTACCAGCGCACAGACCAGTGGGGGCCATCCTCCCATGTATCGTCAAAAAAGTCCACAAAATCAGGGGCTATACCCTCAAAATCAATTTCACCGGAGACAATACCCAGCTCCTGCAGTCCGGCAAGCTCTGTTCTTGCAGTCTCCTCGGCCATTTCCGGGCTGTTTATGGCGTAATCTGCCCAGGCCTCGTCCACGCGGGAAAGCTCCTCCGGAGCCGCGCTGGCAGAGCTTTCCTCCGTCACTTCCTCCACGGCAGATTCGCTGGCAGGGCCGGCGCAGGCGCTGAGCATACAAAGAGCCATAAGCATGGCAAGCAGCTTCATATATTTCTTCATAATAGTCAAACCTCCTTATATGTATATCTATTAGATATGTATATCTATTAGTCGATATAAAAAGGAAAAAGTTCCCGGGAAATATCAACACTCAATTCAAAGCTTTACGCTTTGAATTGAAAAGGAAAAATAATGCTGCCGGTCAATATGCTGTCATTTATGGCAGCATATGACCCCGCAGTATTATTTTGACGTCACAGCGTTCTGAAAAACTTCCCCAGCTTGGGCAGAGCATCCTCAAAGTCAAAATACCTGTCCACAAGCCTGGAGTTGAAGGCCACCAGCGTGCCGTTTACCAGCGCGCAGAACACCGTACCCAGACGTATGCCCACAAACTTGCCAAAGCCAAAGAAGGCGAAGGAGAGTATCACGCCCACAAGCAGGCTGCTCATATCATATGCGGTTTTGAACTTGCCCAGCTCCACGCCGTACTTGGGTGCCAGCTCCTTGACGAAGCTCTCGTAAGCGCCGGGGGTAACATAGCTGTGGAAGATAAGACCAACGCCCAGAGTGCCGATGTACAGGCCGGCAAAATAGTACACAAGCCTTGCCGCAGTCCCCTCAAAGGGGATGAGCGCCACCACCGCGATAGCTGCATCCAGCATAAGGCCCGACAGCATTGCCGAAATAAAAGCAAAAAAGTAGGCCAGCTTCAGCCGGCGCATACAGATTATAAGCAGCGCCAGCACCACAGTCTGCATACAATACTCCGCCACGCCGAAGCTGAACCAGGGCAGAGTCTCAGATATTTTAAGATGCAGCAGGTATGAAGGGGCCACCACCATGGAGATGCCGAAGTCCGCCCGCTCCATAAGCGCGGTGCCTATGGAAAGAATAGCCATAGCCAGCACATAGGCAGTCTCGCTGTGCATTATGCGTTTTTTCATATTCCAGAACACATCCTTACATTTTTACACACATGCAGTTTAACATAGTTTGCAAATTTGACAAGCTGTTTACTTTCGGTTCATTTTGGCTTTATAATATAGACATAAATAATGGTGAAGGAGAGTATGTATGAGCGGAGAAAACCAGGACAATCTGGGTATGCGTCTGTTGAAAAAAGGCCACAAGGGCATACTGCGTCTTGTGTTCAGCCGCACCGCAATAATAACATTACTGTTCCTGACAAACTTCACGCTGCTGTTTCTTTTCCTTTTCCGCTTCAGTACCCGCTGGCCGGAGTACTACGGCTTCAACGCCCTGTTCACAGTGATTATGGCACTCTATCTTTTCAACAGCCGTCTCGACCCCAGCGCAAAGCTCACATGGCTTGTATTGATAACAACTATGCCAATTTTCGGCACCCTGTTTTATTTATTCACCCTGGTTGATCTGGGTCACAACGCTATGGGCAAACGCTTAAAGCAAATCAATATTGAAAGCAGCGATGCTCTTACTCAGTCACAGTCTGTCACCCACAATCTCAGATCCAGCTCACCGGAGACGCTGGCCCTCAGCAATTACCTGAACCGTACAGGCTGCTACCCGGTCTATTCCGATACCGATGTCAGGTATTTCCCCAGCGGTGAGGCCAAGTTCGAGGCCATGCTCCGGGAGCTTGAGAAGGCAGAGCACTTTATTTTCCTTGAATACTTCATCATTGATGAGGGCATCATGTGGGGCAATGTGCTGGATATCCTGGCCCGCAAGGTGCAGGAGGGTGTGGAGGTGCGCCTCCTTTACGACGGCAACTGTGAGTTCACCACCCTGCCCAGAAATTACCCCCAGATGCTGCGCAATCTGGGTATAAACTGCCGGGTTTTCTCTCCGGTGACGCCATTTGTCTCCACCCATTACAATTATCGTGACCACCGCAAAATCGTGGTTATCGACGGGCACACCGCCTTCACCGGCGGGATAAATCTGGCGGACGAGTATATAAACCGAATTGAACGCTTCGGTCACTGGAAGGATACCGCCATCATGCTAAATGGTGAGGCGGTGAAAAGCTTCACGCTCATGTTTTTGCAGATGTGGTCTCTCCCGGATAAGCTTCTGGACTTAGGCAATTATCTCAGCTACCCCACACTCCCGCCGGAAAATTCCTCAGGCTTTGTCCTGCCCTACGGAGACAGCCCGCTGGACAATGAGCGTGTGGGTCATCAGGTCTATCTGGACATTCTGAATCGTGCAAAGCGCTATGTGCATATCATGACCCCCTACCTGATTCTGGATGCAGAAATGGAAAACGCCCTGAAATACGCCGCCAAGCGCGGCGTGGATGTGGCCTTGATTCTGCCCGGCATTCCAGATAAAAAGATACCCTATGCCCTTGCCAAGACCCATTACAAGGCCTTGCTCTCCGCCGGAGTGAAGATATACGAGTACAGCCCGGGCTTCATTCACGCCAAAAGCTTTGTCTCCGACGATGAAAGCGCAGTGGTGGGCACCATAAACCTTGACTATCGCAGCTTCAGCCACCATTTTGAGTGCGCGGCCTACATGCAGGGCACAGACTGCATTGCAGATATTGAGCAGGACTTTGAGGAGACTTTGAAGCTCTGCCGCAGAGTCAGCATGGAGACGGTGAAAAAAGAAAAACTCCGCACCAGACTTGTGGGCTACCTGATGAAGGTCGTCGCCCCTCTGCTGTAAGTTTAAAGGCTTCCCCTTGGGGGGAAGCTGGCTGCGAAGCAGCCTGATGAGGGGTTTTTAAGCAAAGAAGTACCGACACCCAAACAGGATGTCGGTACTTCTTTATATTATATCGTTTCTTATTATATCCTCGTAGGTTTCCCGCTTTACCACAATTCTCTTCTCTGCGCCGCGCAGCGCCACCATAGCCGGGCGTGGTATGCGGTTATAGTTTGAGGCCATGGAGTAGTTGTATGCGCCTGTACCCAGGACCGCCAGAATGTCCCCCACCTTCAGCTCCGGCATCATCACATGCTCCTGAATAAGGTCGCCGGACTCACAGCACTTGCCCGCAATGGTGACCGGGGCCACGTTCTCCTCAGCCGCCTTGTTTGCAAGCAGGGCAGTGTACTTTGCCTGATACATCAGGTATCTGGGGTTGTCGCCCATGCCGCCGTCCACGGATACATAGGTGCGCACATTCTCAATGGGCTTGACACCGCCCACGGTGTACAGCGTCACACCCGCCTGGGCAACGATGGCCCGGCCCGGCTCAAACACCAGATAGGGCAGCTCAAGGCCCTTTTCCTTGGCAATACGCTTTATGGTATCTGCCACCTGCTTTATGTATTCGCCTATGGGCAGGGGCTCATCCTCCTCATCATAGGCCACGCCGAAGCCGCCGCCAAGGTTAAGTATCTTGGCTTCAATGCCGTACTTTTCCTTCAGCTTTGCGATGAAATCCATCATCACTTCCGCAGCCTCAAGGAAGGGGCCGGCCTCAAAAACACCGGAGGCGATATGGCAGTGCACACCGTCCACCTGTACATTTTTAAGCCCCAGCGCATAGCGGTGTATCTCCTCGGCCTCGCCGTTTTCCAGCGCCACGCCGAACTTGGAGTCTATCTGACCCGTCTTTACAAACTCATGCACATGGGCATCCACGCCGGGCTTGATGCGGAAAAGGATCTTCTGTACCACGCCCTTTTTTTCGGCGATCTCATTTAGCATGTCCAGCTCATAGCGGTTGTCCACGATGAAATGGCCCACGCCGCAGTCGATGGCAAGCTCTATCTCGTCGGCGGTCTTGTTGTTGCCGTGGAAGTAAGCCTTTTCCATGGGAAAGCCGGCTTTATATAGAGTGTATACCTCGCCGCCGGAGACAACATCCGCCCCCAGACCTTCCTCGGCCGTCACTCTTGCAGTGTGCATGGTGCACAGGGCCTTGCAGGCAAAATGGCACAGGCCGTTGCCGTCATAATGCTCCTGCATTGCCTGGTTGAATCTGCGGCAGCAAAGGCGCATCATGTCCTCATCCAGCACGTAGAGGGGCGTGCCGAATTCTTTTGCAAGCTCCACCGCGTCATGCTGGCCGATGAGCAGATGTCCTTTTTCGTTTATATCAAGATTTTCTGAGAATTTTTTCCATGCGGGCTGCATATTTTTCTTTTCCTTTCAGAATATCCAACGGTTTTCTGCATAAATATTTATTTTGTGTGCATAAGTATTATACACAGCGGCAGAGAATTGTCAATGCCTGGCCTCAATAATAAAGCTGCTCAATTACAGCGGCGCAGGCTTCTTTATCCATGCCGCATTTGATAGCGGGATTGTACAACAGCTTCACAATAAGCCAGTCCATGTCGCTCAGGCGCAGATTGTCATTGGAATACTGATAGACGATGCTGTCCGTTCTCAGCGTAGTATCGGTGATGCCTATTGTGTTGATAATCTCCTCCAGCAAAACAGAGGAGCGCACAGTCTGCTCCAGGTCAATGCGGTAGCCGATCTGGGCCTCGTAGAGCTCGTTTGTGTCGGTATAGTACCAGAACTGGGTGGCGCCGAAAGCATCCTCGCCCCGGAGCATTTCGGAAAACTGCTTTGTAAAGCCCTCGGGGTCAAAAAAGCCTATCTTGAGGTTCTCCGTCTCCCCAGGTTCCGCGGCATAAATTCCGGGGAAGCCCGGCACTCTGTTAAGCTGCTCAAACAAAAGGCTGAGCATTGCCCAGTCCTCATCCGTGGGAATACCGTAGATTCTGTATATAAGCGGCCCCGTCCACTTCTGCACAAGGCTGACATCCCCGGTGCCGTCGGAGTATTCCACATCCAGCACAACCTCGTTGAAATATTCCAGCACCTGCTCCAGCGTATAATCCGGCAGATAGAGTTCGGAGTGCTGAGGCTCCTCGGTGGGTGCAACGGTCGCTTCCGGGCTCGGCTGCACAGACTCCGCATCTTCTTTTGAGCAGGCGCAGAGCAGCAAAAGCATCGCTGCCATCACAAGGCACAGTGTTTTTTTCATCGCGTTTACCTCCTGAACAAGGGTAATTATAGTATAGACGCTTGCAGACAGCACGTCAATTGTGTATGGCTATGCAAAAAGGCACTGTGTAAACAGTGCCTTTTACAAAACATTTTATTCTGCCTGTTCCAGATCATCCAGCGCAGCACGGACTGCAGCAATCACAAATGCAGAGAAAGTGCAGTTCTCCCCCTGTATGGCCTTCTCAACCGCTTCAACAACATCATTGGGAAAACGAATGGTTTTGTTGGTCGTTGGCGGTATAGACGGAATCTTAAAACTTCCCATGCACTTCACCTCGCAATGCAGATGTATTTGTCCTCTATGGCTCCCTTGCAAAGGGAGCTGTCAGCGAAGCTGACTGAGGGATTGTTATTATGTCTCTGCTCAGAAATCTATTTCATATTCAAGAAATTTTCTGGATTCGTTTTGCACTTCGCTGGCGATTGTAGTATTGCCCCCGATTTTCAATGCCTTCAATGCCGCATCAATCTTCACCGCATCTTTGGCTTTTATTCCGGAAGAATTACTGAACGCAATGGTCAGCTTGTGGTGTTGAAGCGGTGAATCCTTATCCATTCTTAAGGCAATTAAATTTTGTACACTGGGGTCTTTTTGTAGATAACACAGCTTTGGCTCCACCGGAGCATGTCCCGGGCAATCCATTTCAGCCGCAATTTCTGACTTTGATGTTTCTGCCGTCTTAAGTTCATGCGAAGTATCTACGCCGTCTTTAGCTTTTCCAATTTTTATCCCAGCTTTTGCTTTTACAGTTGTTCCTGCGGAAGAGTTTTCACACTCTTTGTAGACCACCTTAAAATGTTTCGCACCCAAATCCTGTGCAATTTTCTGCAATTCATTTATACGTACAACTTTCAGATAGCTAAAATAATCATCCAGTGCAATATATCTGTCGCGGTCGCTGGGATCCACATAGTACAACTCTCCATCGGTGTCCGGAAAAAAGCTCAGACCAAACTCAGATACTTTTTCTCTAAAAATATTAATTATTTTTAGCTCTTTATTGTAAGAAATAAAGCCTATTGAGCCTTGGCACACTTCGCTTTCCGCGCGCTTCTTGTCAATTTCGGTAAGTCTGATGAGTTTTGACAGCATAAAATCGGTGCTGTCAATATCCTCTGAAAAAATTGGATTGAGAGCATTGCGTTCAATTGCCCTGCTTTTTCCCTCAGCCCCGGCTTTGACTGCATCAAGTGCGCTTCTTGTTGCGTTGCCTATGGTTTCTGCAAAAGCAGATACGTCCTCCATGTCAAATTCGCCGTCGTCATTTTGGTCAACCATGTTGATAAAATTATCTTTTGCCTTTCCCAAAAGCGACTTTGTGTTTTTTCCTGCTTCTCCGGCAATAGCGCCTAAGTCTATTTTCTTCTTTTCCATTAGGTAAATTCCTTTCTGTTTATTCTCATAATAGGAACGGATTTTTTCGCGAAAACATTATTAGTCAAATAATACCATATGCCAAAATATTTATCAATCATCCAACAAGGGCCGGACTTACGCCTCCGCTGCGCTCCGGGTATAAGTTCGCGTTAACCAATCGGGCGGCGCAGGCTTGCCCTCTTGGAGGCTCACTTACGAACCTCCGGTTCTGCATGGTCCCTGGCACCAAAAAGGGCAGACCCGGCCCGTCTTGAAACCCAGCATTGCGGTTTCAAGACGGAAAGGAAAAACAACACCATCGGTCGACCTGACGCCGCCTGCGGCGGCTGGTGACCTTATGGTGTTGTTTTGACGTGGTGCAGTTAAGCAATTCAAATCCGAACCGTTCTCATCATCAGACGCGAGCCCAGCGCAAGCGGGTCGCGACTGAAAAGGAGGAGCAGCGGCGTGAGTGCTCTCTGACTTTTGAAAAAAGTCGGAGCAAGCGATACAAAGCTTGCTCCGACGTGGTGCCGGGGACCGGACTCGAACCGGCACGGTATTGCTACCAGGGGATTTTAAGTCCCCGGTGTCTACCATTCCACCACCCCGGCGGATTGATGCCCTAATAATTTACCATCTGCGGGGCGAATAGTCAAGTAAAGCCCACAGCCTGTTCTTTTTCAACTTTGTCAAATCCATAACTTATTTGTTAAAAATATGCCTATGTTCAAGTTGAATTCAAGTTGCAGGCAACTTTCCGCCCTCTTTTCTGCCTTGCTTTGGTATACATTCTATGATATAGTAGGGTTCGCAAGTTATATACCCCATAAAAAAGAAGAGATGAGGTAATTTAGTTATGAATATCCTTGTGTGCTTTAAGTACATATACAACGACGAGGAAGTCTATGTCGGCTCCGACGGCACCCCCGACGTGGGCAGCGCCTCCTGGGTCGTCAGCCCCTACGATCTGAACGCCACCGAGGCCGCCATGAAGCTGGCTGCCGCCGTGGGTGACAGCAATGTCTACATGATGACCGTTGCCGGCGACGTTCTGGACAATTCCAAGGCCAAGAAGTCTGCTCTCTCCCGTGGCCCCGCCGCCATGTACGCTGTCAAGGCTCCCAATGCACTGGAGCTTGACAATCTGGCTGTAGCCTCCCTGCTCAAGGGCGCAGTTGAAAAGGTGGAGGATGTTGACCTGGTCATCTGCGGCGAAGGCTCCGGCGACATGTATTCCCAGCAGCTGGGCAATATGCTGGGCGGTATGCTGGGCTGGCCCACTCTCAACGTTGTCTCCGAGCTCAAGTACGAGGACGGCAAGGTTATGGCTGTCAGATCCGACGCCGGCCGTACCGAGACCTTTGCCATCAATGGCAAGGCCGTTATCTCCGTCACCAGTGACATTTCCCGCCCCCGTATCCCCAGCATGAAGGAGATCATGGGCGCCGGCAAGAAGCCCGTCACCATCTGGTCTGCCGATGAGATCGGCGGTCTTGCAAGCGTCACCAATGTGGCCTCTGTCAAGGCTCCCCCCAAGACCGAGCGCAAGCGTCAGGTATTCCACGAGGCAGACGAGGCAGAGTTTGAAGAATTCTGCAAGCTCCTCAAGAGCAGCATTTGATGGAGGTGCACAGCTATGCTTAAGAATGTTTTGGTATTCTCCCTCAGCGGCACCGAGCTTATAAGCCGCGCAAACGCAGTGGCTGAGAACACTGTTCTGGTCACCGCCGCCGGTGCTCTCACCGGTGCAGACACTGTATATACCTACCCCGCAGAAAGCTCCGTCGCCCTGCAGCTCAAGGCCATCGCCGATGTAGCAGCAGAGCTTCAGCCCGAGCTGGTTCTCTGTGAGGCCACTGCCTCCGGTCGTCTGGTTGCAGGCTACCTTGCAGCCCTGCTCAAGACCAACTCCCTGCCCGATGTCCAGACTCTGGAAATCACCGATGCAGGTCTGGAGTCCACCAGAATGGTCTACGGCGGCAGCTTCGTAAAGGCCGAGTCCGTCCCCTACCCCGCAGTTGCCATCGTTGGCGGCGGCGTGCTGCTTGGCGATGAGAATCTCAAGGCCGGCGAAACTAAAGAGCTTTCCGGCACTGTTGAAGGTCTGGAGCTTGTCAGCGTCAGCGAGTCCGGCGTCAGCATGGGCAATCTTGCCGGTGCAAAGCGCGTTGTCTGCGTTGGCCGCGGCCTTGGCTCTGCCGACAATCTGCCTCTGGTTGATGAGCTGGCTGGCCTGCTGGATGCAGAAATCGGCTGCACCCGTCCCGCTGCAGAGGAGGAGAACTGGTATCCCAAGAACCGCTACATCGGTATCTCCGGCGTCATGCTCAAGAGCAAGATGTATCTGGGTCTGGGCGTCTCCGGTCAGATGCAGCATATGATCGGTACCCGCAGCTGCGGCAGCATCTTCGCTGTCAACAAGCTTGAGGGAGCCGCCATCGTTGACGAGGCCGACTACACTCTCGTGGGCAATGTGAACACCGCCCTGCCCGCAATCATCGAGAAGCTGAAGTAAATAAGATTTTATCCCCCGGATTGACTTTTCCGGGGGATAATTGTATTTTTTTATTCAAACAATCCAGCAAAGGTGAGGAATAGTTATGAAATTCAGACGCGCAATATGTTTGATACTCTCTGTGCTAATGGCATTGACCTGTCTCACCGCCTGCGGCGGTGAGGCGCAGACTGCCACGCAAGAGACACAGACTGCCACGCTGGAAAGCAGCGACACAGATGCAGAAATCCAGAAGGCCATTGAACTTGGCTTTGTCAGCAAAGATCTGCAAAAGGACTATGATGCACAGATAAGCTATGCCGAGTATTGCAGCATTCTTGACAGCTTTGTTTCCCTTATATCCCCGGAGGCAATGCCCGATTGGGAAAAGCGTTCCGAAAAATTCCACGATGCAGAGGATTTGATGAGCCGCATTGAGGGCGCAGTTGTCCTGCTGTACGCCGCTGAATGCTGCGGAGTTGATCACATTGGCTATGAGTACAACATAGCTCTGGAAGACCTGTATAATGGTCCGAGCTTTTTGGACGAAGTAGCGTGGAACTATCCTTTGCTGCCCACTTTTCACAATGAGCCTTATTATAATCAGACCATTGCTGAGTCTGAACACTACTCCTGGCGCTGTGACTATGATTACGCCAATAACGCAGAATGGTTTGTGGAGTACATGTCCTACGGAAACGGCAAGACCTATTTTGATTATGACGAAAACTGGTCGCTTAATTTTGCCGATGCATTTACCCGTGGCGATGCTATCCGGGCAGTGGAGCGGCTTTATGAAAACGCCCGCTTTGCAAAGTTTATCCCATTGTCTGAGGCCCTTTGCACCGTGTCTGACGCTGCACTGAGCCTTGCCTCCCAGATGCCTGAGGCCACATATAAGCAGTTGCCGGACTGGCACGGCTATACTGTAGTTCCGGGAAATTGGACTGTAGGCATGGGCGCCGGTATGCTCTATGACAGGGAGCATATTGAGTTGCTGGGAGACTATGGCTTTAACTTTATCCGCGCACCGCTGGATTCCCGCGTGGTTTTCAATGGCAGCGACATGAGTACGGTCTGTGCCGCTTATCTTGAAAACATGGACGATCTTATTGAATACTGCGCAGAAGAAGGCATCCACGTCTGCTTTGACCTGCACGATATGCCGGGCTTCTATACCGGCGGCGATGATTCAAAGATAACCCTGTGGGATGATGAAGAGACTCAGCAGATTTTCGTGGAGTTATGGCGTTTCCTTGCCGAATACTACAAGGATGTCCCCTCCAATCTGCTCAGCTTCAACCTGCTTAATGAGCCCCACAGCTTTGATGAGGGGCCTTCGGATGAGATCTATTCCGAAATCATGCTCCGTGCCATTGATGTCATTAGGGAAATCACGCCCGACAGGCTGATTTTTGTCGACACTCTGGGTGTGATTAATGGCGCTCCTGTTCAGGGCCTTGCAGACGCGAAGGTCGTGCAGACGATACATTCTTATTTCCTGCGGGACGGTGCCCAGAACTGGCCCAGCTATGCCATTAACCAAGCCATTCACAAAAATGAGGGTGAGCTGGTTATCAACGGTAATTTCCCTGCAGGCACTGTTATTTCGGCTAATATCACCGGCGTGCATCTGGACAGCACCTTCCATATAAAGGCAGACGGCAGCAGCGTTATGTCCCGGGAGTTTGGAACTGAAAAGATCGGCGAGAACAGCTGCAGCTTTATCGGCGAGGAAGGCACCGGTGGAGAATACCGCATGTACAAAGGTCTCTCCTTCGGTACTAAGTTGACGAAAGACTGCAGTCAGATACGCATTACTCAGGATAAGGGCCAGTGGTACTTGCTTGCCAGCCTCACCATAAATACAGGCAGCTATTCTGTTACGTTCACCGGTAACGGAAATGTGGTTCCTGCTCCCGATGTCGCCATACTTAATATCGACGAAAACGGAGTCGTAACCGCGGAAAACAGTAACACTCTGGTCCTTCAGGACCGCCAGTGGTTTGTAGATCTTTTTGAGTCCTACAAAAAGTTCAGCGAGGAAACCGGAACCCTTTTCATGGTGCAGGAGTTCGGCTTTAACCATACTATTGATCACAAGGCATCCATTGCTGCAGCTGATGACTTCCTGTCTGTGCTGGATGAGTACAAGGTTCCATGGTGTTCCTGGACAGATGGATTTGGCCCCCTGACATACAGGAGAATAGAAGGATGGAGTTCACAAATTACCTGGGGTCCTCCCAAAAAAGCCGATGGTGATTATACGAAGGTCGCGGAAAACTGGATAGTGGATGTGGGCCTGATGGAAGTATTCCAGAAGCACATGAAATAATTTGCGTCATACGACCATATAAGCTGTACCCCACTGCCAACAAAAATTGGGAGTGGGGCTTTTTTATTTGCACCGTAGGGGCGGCGGGAGCAAGCCCCCGCCCTACACCTAGCTGCGTTCGGATATCTCCCACCTGCATCTCAAAGGGAGACTTTAAAGGCTCCGCTTGCGGCAAGGGGAGCTGTCTGCGAAGCAGACTGAGGGGATTGAAGTGTAATTCAGGCTTACTCTCCCTCCGTCATTTGCTTTGCAAATGCCACCTCCCTCCCAGAGGGAGGCTTTAAGCAAAAAAAACAGCCTGACCTTTCGGTCAGGCTGTAATTTTATACATTAGTCGGTCACGTAGGGCAGAAGAGCGATCTGACGGGATCTCTTGATAGCCTCAGTGAGCTCACGCTGATGCATGGCGCAAACGCCGGTAGTACGACGAGGCAGGATCTTGCTGCGCTCGGACATGTAGCGGCGAAGCTTGGCGGTGTCCTTATAGTCGATGAAGGTAGCCTTATCAACACAGAACTGGCAAACTTTTCTGCGCTTGCGGTTCTTGGGATTGTTCTTATCGAAAGCCAAAGCTGTATCCTCCTTATAATTAATCAGAACGGCAGCTCGCCGTCACCATCGTCCAGTTCAACAAAGCTGTTGGAAGCGGGGGCAGAATTACCGTAGCCGCCGTAGCTGCTGTTGGAGTAGCTATTGTTGGAATAGCTGTTTCCGCCGTAATTACCGCCATAGCTGTTGCCGGAGTTGGAGAAGCCAGAGTTGTCGTAGCGGCCAGAGTCACCACCGTCGCGGCGGCTGCTCTCACCAAAGTATACGTTGTCAGCAACTACTTCCCAGTTGGTACGGTTGTTGCCCTCGCGATCCTGCCACTTGCGGGACTGGAGTCTGCCGGAGACAACGATCATACTGCCCTTGCGGAAGTACTTGGAGACGAACTCACCAGTCTGACGCCATGCGACGCAGTCGATAAAATCGGTCTGCTTCTCACCGCCGTCGCGGCCGCCGAAATCGCGGTCAACAGCAACGGTGAAGGACGCCACGCTGGTACCGGACTGCGTGCTGCGCAGTTCGGGATCACGGACCAGACGGCCCATGATGGTAATGTGATTACGCATTGTGTCGCTCCTTACTCTGCACGCAGGGTGATCAGGCGAC
>JAFQQV010000062.1 GCA_017410425.1 Oscillospiraceae bacterium | reverse complement strand
CGAAGGTAACCGTGAAAATGCCGTCAGTGCCTATAAAGTTGCTGTTAAGACAGTCGACCGCGCGGCAGGTAAGGGTCTGCTCCACAAGAACAACGCAGCCCACAAGAAGTCCGCTATGGCAGCCAAGCTCAACGAGATGGCATAAGGCATAAAAGCTAAGTTCAAATGAAAATAGTGAAAGGGATGCATTTGCATCCCTTTTTGCTTTTGAGACTAAGGCCATTTGCATGGCCTTAGTCTCAAAAACTATTTATAGAAACAAATCTTAATTTTACGTTAAGAACAGAAAATTCATTTTGTTTAGCTTGAATTAATAAGTACATGGTAATAATATAGCATTGAGCTTAAAGCTCCTGACTATATTTTCTGAAATCAGGTAATTGACAATGTATAAAAGACTTATGCTGGTGATAAACCCCAATGCCGGCAAGGGTGGATATAAAAATAATCTTGGTGAAGCTCTCAGAGTTTTGGATGCCGGTGGATATAGGACAACCTTGTATTTTACTTCCGGACCCGGTGAAGCTACCGAGCTGGTAAAGCATTTTGCCATGGGTTATGACGTTGTGGCCTGCATGGGCGGCGATGGAACTTTAAGCGAGACTATATCCGGACTTGTTACCATCCCCTCTCCCCCAACGCTGGCATACTTTCCCATGGGTACAACAAATGATGTGGCAAGAACTCTGAATCTCCCTGTAAATGACAATGTCAGCGCTGCAATGCGTTTGGTTAACGGCAGGGTACATGATTTTGACATTGGTCAGTTTGGACACAATAAATATTTTGCGTACATTGCAGCCTTCGGCGCATTTACTGATATTCCCTATGTCACCCCTCAGGACCAGAAAAAGTGGCTGGGACACCTGGCATATGTACTGCAGGGCGCGCAGAATCTGAATAAAATTGAACCGGTACACGCTGTTGTTGAGTATGATGAGGGTGTGATTGAGGCTGATCTCCTGTACGGCAGTATGTCCAATTCTACCTCTGTGGCGGGTATATTGAAACTGCCGGAAGAGTTGGTTTATCTCAGTGACGGTATGTCAGAGCTGGTTTTGGTAAAGAATCCGCCTAAAATAAGCGCGCTGACCCAGATGCTTGAAAGTGTTATCAACAAGCGTTTTGATAATGAAAATCTGCTGGTCCTACACACTAAGAAAGCAAAGTTTAAATTTGACCATCCCGTAGGCTGGACAAGAGACGGTGAGGAAGGTGGAGCATATGAGGAAATAGAACTGAGCAATCTCCCCTGCGCCATCCGTTTTATATTCTGAGCGCGCGAAATTGTCTCTTGCAATATCACAATATAATATATATAATATTAATTTGCCGGGCCATACGGTCCGGCAAATTGAAGTTTACAAACGCATTTTGCGTATTGTGTGTATTGAAAGGAAAAGTACCACATGAAGCGTCAGAAGATTTCCGGCATCTATGCCGATGCCGCTGCATTTTCAAACCAGAGCATGACCGTCTGCGGTTGGGTCCGCACCGTCCGCGATATGAAGAACTTCGGTTTTATCGAGCTTAATGACGGCAGCTGCTTTAAGTCTCTGCAGGTTGTTTTCGAGAGAGAGACTCTTGCAAACTATGAGCAGATCGCAAAGCAGAATGTGGGTGCCGCTCTTATTGTACATGGTACTCTCGTGCTTACCCCCGATGCAAAGCAGCCCTTTGAACTGAAGGCTGATTCTATCGAGGTTGAGGGTGTCTCCACTCCCGACTATCCTCTGCAGAAGAAGCGCCACAGCGTTGAGTTTCTGCGTACCATCCAGCATCTCAGACCCCGCACTAATCTCTTCTCTGCCACCTTCCGTGTCCGCTCCGTGGCCGCCCAGGCAGTGCATGAGTTTTTCCAGCAGCGCGGCTTTGTCTACATCAATACCCCCATTATCACCGGTTCCGACTGTGAAGGCGCCGGCGAGATGTTCCGCGTAACCACTCTGGATATGGAGAATCCTCCCCGCACCGAGGACGGCAAGATTGACTGGAGCAAGGACTTCTTTGGCAAGGAGACCAGCCTCACCGTTTCCGGCCAGCTCAATGCAGAAAACTTTGCAATGGCCTTTGGCGATGTATATACCTTTGGCCCCACCTTCCGCGCCGAGGTCAGCTACACCCAGCGCCACGCAGCAGAGTTCTGGATGATCGAGCCTGAGATGGCTTTTGCAGACCTCAATGACTACATGGACACCGCGGAGGCAATGGTTAAGTACATCATTAACCGCACTCTTGAGCGCTGCCCTCAGGAGATGGCTTTCTTCAACTCCTTTGTTGACAAGGGCCTGCTTGAAAGACTCAATAATGTTGTCTCCAATGACTTTGGCCGTGTTTCCTATACCGAGGCTGTTGAAATTCTCAAGAAGAGCGGCAAGAAGTTTGACTTCCCTGTTGAATGGGGCATCGACCTGCAGACCGAGCATGAGCGTTACCTCACCGAGGAAGTTTTCAAGAAGCCCATTTTCGTCACTGACTATCCCAAGGATATCAAGGCCTTCTACATGCGCCTGAATGATGACGGTAAGACCGTCGCCGCAGCAGACTGCCTTGTTCCCGGTGTTGGTGAAATCATCGGCGGCAGCCAGCGTGAAGAGCGTCTGGATGTTCTGGAAGCCCGTATGAACGAGCTGGGCCTGAACCCCGAGGATTACTGGTGGTATGTTGACCTGCGCCGTTACGGCAGCTGCCGTCATGCAGGCTATGGCCTTGGCTTTGAGCGTATTGTCATGTACCTCACCGGTGTCAGCAACATCCGCGACGTTGAACTTCATCCCCGCACCACCGGCAACGCCGAGTTCTAAACTGAAAAGAAAAAACCCCGTGTCCATAGACACGGGGTTTTGCTATCTTACTTTCCTGCTTCAAGCAGCATTTTATCCTTCAGATCCATGAGCTTCTGGCTCAGGTCCACATAGTAGTTGTGGGGATTGTCAAAACGTTTGACCTCAGGCCAGAGAGTGCTGACCTGATAGCCGCAGTTGGTACGAATCTCCTTGAGGTCAGGCATTTCATAAACAAGCTCGCCGCCAACAAAGATAGGCTTAAGCAGTTCAACAGCATGGAAGTTTTCCATGGTTTTCTTCTTCCAGCGGGCAACAGGATCGCAGATTTCCAGAGGCTTGCTGTCATCCACGACCTCGTCTGCCAGGCAGATATAGTCTGCCTCGGCCATGCCGTTTTCACGGTTGAAGAAGCGGTAAATCTTCTTAAAGCCGGGATTTGTGATTTTACCAACGTTTTCACTGACCTTGATCTTAGGCAGAATGCTGCCGTCATCACGCTCTACAGCAGCAAGCTTGTAAACACCGCCGAATACGGGAGTGCTCTTGGAGGTGATAAGTCTCTCACCAACGCCGAAGGAGTCAATTCTTGCACCCTGACGCATAAGCTCAACAATGATACGTTCATCCAGAGAGTTGGAGACTGTGATGGCGCATTCGGTCCAGCCGGCATCATCCAGCATCTTTCTGGCCTTCTTGGTCAGGTAGGCCATATCGCCGGAGTCCAGACGGATGCCGCACTTGGTAATGCCAAGGGGCTTTAGTACCTCATTGAAAACTCGGATTGCGTTGGGAATACCGGATTTGAGAGTGTTATAGGTGTCAACAAGCAGGGTTGCGTTATGGGGATAGGTCTTGCAGTAGCTGAGGAAGGCCTCATACTCGCTGTCAAACATCTGTACCCAGGAGTGGGCCATAGTGCCAAGAGCGGGAGTGCCATAAAGCTGGTCGGATACGGTACAGGCAGTGCCTGCACAGCCGCCGATGTAAGCTGCTCTTGCGCCGGTTACAGCGCCGTCAATACCCTGGGCGCGGCGGGAGCCAAACTCCATAACTGCGCGGCCTTCTGCAGCGCGGCAGATTCTGTTTGCCTTTGTGGCTATAAGACTCTGGTGGTTAAACTCAAGCAGCAGATATGTCTCGATAAGCTGGGCCTGAATTGCAGGAGCGCGCACAACGATGGCAGGCTCCATGGGGAAAATGGGGGTGCCTTCGGGAATAGCCCAGATGTCGCCGGTAAATTTGAAGTTTGCAAGGTAATCAAGGAAACCTTCGGAGAAGAGCTTGCGTCCTCTGAGGTATTCAATGTCTTCAGGCTCAAAGTGGAGATTCTGGATATAGTTTATAATCTGTTCAAGACCGGCGCAGATAGCATAGCCGCCCTCGTCGGGAACACTGCGGTAGAAAACGTCGAAATAGCAGATAGTGTCCTGCATATCTTCGGCAAAATAGCCGTTGCCCATGGTCAGCTCATAAAAATCGCAGAGCATGGTAAGGTTAATTCCGTTAGCACTTTTCATGTCTTTGTCTCCGATCTCTTATGCCCGCAAAAAGGCAGAATACATTTTCATTATAATGTTAAGTGCAGAATAAAGCAAGAACTTTTGTGAAAAGACAGGTGTAAAGACAGCAAGAATTTTCCATATAAAATAAGTTTAAAAATTTCTTACAGCCTTGATAAATAAGGCTGTTGACAAGGGGCATCGCCTCGTTATATTCTTATAGAGTATTAAATGGAATAGGTATGTCTTTATAATAAAACGAGGTATTTGAATGATTAAAGGATTATTCGCCCCCGGCAGAGTTGAGCTTGCGGGAAACCACACCGACCACCAGAACGGCCGGATACTCGCTTCGGCCATTGACCTTGGAATATATGCCAATTGTGAGGCAAACAACAGCAACATGGTGCACGTAAGAAGCAATGGCTTTGAGGATTTTGACCTGCGTGTGGACCAGCAGAATATAGTTACACAGGAGTTTGGTACGCCCAAATCCCTGGCCCGCGGTGTTATTGCGGAATTTGCCGCTCTGGGCCTGAAGGTCGGCGGTTTTACTGCTCAGGTAAACAGCACCCTTCCCATCGGCTCCGGCCTCAGCTCCTCCGCTGCGTTTGCCGTGCTTGTCGGCAAAATTCTCAGTGCACTTTTCAATGACTCCAAGGTGGAGCCTATTGTTATTGCCCGCGCTGCCCAGCAGGCCGAAAACAAATATTTCGGCAAACCCTGCGGCCTTATGAGTCAGCTGACCTGTGCCCTGGGTCACACTGTGTATGTGGACTTCAAAACCAACGAAATCCAGCCCATAAACGCTGATTTTGAGAGCATGGGCCTTGTGCTCTGTCTGACTGATACCGGCGGCAGCCATGCAGGTCTTGCTTCTTCTTATGCCCGTATCCCTGCGGACATGGTGTATATTGCAAATCTCTTTGATAAGGGTGTTCTCGGTGATGTTGATCCTGAGGAATTCCGTGCCAAGGGCTGGGATCTCTCCAACCGCCCTGTGCGTCGCGCAGCCCATTTCTTTGAGGAGAATGAGCGCGTTCCCAAAATGCGCGATGCTCTTATTGCCGGTGACGCAGAGACTTATATCCGCCTGATGAATGAGTCCGGACGCAGCTCTGAGGAAAAGCTCAATAACATTATCACTTCCGCAACCGATGATACCAAGCTCTATGAGGGTCTGCTGCTCAGCCGCAAGCTTCTTGAGGGCAAGGGTGCATGGCGTGTGCATGGCGGCGGTTTTGCCGGCTTTGTGCAGGCTCTGATGCCTGAAAAGGAATTCCAGCATTATCGTACTGAGATGGAAAAGATCTTCGGTCAGGGCAGCTGCCGCAGGATCACTCTTGTATGATGAGCGCTGAAAACTTAAATATTCCCCGAAATGAAAAGAGCCAGCTGCGAAGGCTGGCTCTTTCAAAGCGTGATGCGCTGGATACTGTTCTCCGCGAAGAAGCTTCGGCGGAAATTGCAAAGCGGCTTTTATCCTTGCTGGAAATGAAAGCTGCAAAAACTGTGATGTGCTATAAATCATTCCGCAGTGAAGTTTCCACCGCTCAGATTATCAAGGCTCTTGAGAAGCAGGGTAAAAAGCTTTGCTTCCCCGTTTGTGGAAAAGCGGGCATCATGCAGGCCTGGAATCCGCAGGAAGATGAGGCATGGAAGACCGGTATGATGGGAATATCTGAGCCGGATGTGGAAAAGTCAGAGCTGATTTGCCCGGAGGAAATTGATATTGTGATATGTCCGATGGTAGCTTTTGATGAAAAAAAGTGGCGTATGGGATATGGCGGAGGCTACTATGACCGCTATCTGCCCAAGTGCACAAAGGCTCTGAAAATCGGCATCGCCTTTGAGGCCCAGCGCCTGGATAAAGTCCCGGTGGATGAATTTGATCAGCCAATGGACTATATAGTTACAGAAGAAAAAGTATATTAAAAAAGTACCGTTTTCAAAAGAAAACGGTACTTTTTGTTTACTTTGCATATATATCAATGAATTCTGCCTTGATCTTGGAATAGACGATCTTCTGGCTGGAATAAAGGCCCACATAGCCGGAAAGGGTATAGGAAATACCGCAGGCAATAGCAAAATAGATAAGATATGTGGATCCGAAAAGCTCAATGCTCAGGATAAGGGAAGCGATAGGACAGTTGACCGCTCCACAGAAAACGCAGATAAGGCCGATGGCGGCGGAGAAACCGGGGCCAAGACCCAGCAGCGGTCCAACAACGCAGCCGAAGGTGGCGCCGATGAAAAAGCTGGGGACAACTTCGCCGCCCTTGAAACCCGCACCAATGGTTATTGCAGTGAAGATCATCTTGAAAAGGAAGGCCAGAGGTCTTGCTCTGCCATGTTCCACGGCGTTGCGGATAATATCCATACCGGCACCGTTATAGTCTCTGCAGCCCAGAGCATAGCTAAGGCCGATAATTACAACTGCGCCGATGACGATGCGAAGGTAGGGGTTTTTTATGGAAGAGACGAGAAAATGCTCGGTTCTGTGCAGGGTGTGGCAGAATATCACGCTCAGAAAGCAGCAGAGCAGGGCAAGAATAGTTACTTTCAGGAAAATCAGATCTCCCAGAGGCTGGATCAAAATATTGAAGTGAGTAGGCATTACACCGAAAAGGCTGCTGAGCCAGAAGGCTATCAGTGCAGAAATCAGACAGGGGATAAGCCCGGAATAGTAGACAATGCCAACGCTGATAACTTCAAGAGCAAAGATTGCGGCGGTGATGGGAGTACCGAAAAGAGCGGAAAAAACCGCGCTCATGCCGGAGAGCGTGGCAATACGCATATCTTTTTCATCCAGAATAAATATCTGGCCCACACACCAGCCTATGCTGCCGCCGATCTGCAGTGCAGCGCCTTCACGTCCGGCGGAGCCGCCGCAGAGATGGGTGAGAAAAGTTCCGATATATATGGCAGGGAGCAGCAAAAGAGGAACCTTTGCGCCAAAATGTATGGAGTCAATAATAGCGTTGGTGTTCTCATGCTCCATGTGGGTGACATGATAGAACGCAACTATCAACAGACCTGCCACGGGAAGCAGCCATAAAAGTCTGGGATCTTCCAGACGAAGCTCCGTTGCATAGTCAACGCTTTTATGGAAGCAGATACCGATAACGCCGCCGAAAAGGCCGGTGCAGACAGCTATGTATATCCACTTGAGAAAACTGCTGGTGGTCTGCAGCGCGTCCTTTGTCCCCTGTTCAGGTAAATGCATATGCATAATTTAGCCTCCTGAGATGTAGGGAATGCATTTATGCATTCCGGAGATTTATCACGGAACGGATAAATCCGTTCCCTACGAAAATTGTTTTCCAAATCCAAAGGCAGCACATTGCTTGCAAAAGACAGTGTCTTTTGCTGCACTTCCGCCTAGAGTTTTTCAAAGAAAAACTCTGCATGCTCACAAGCTTTGGCTTGTGACGGCGGTTTATCGGATTCGAGGCGGACCTTTGTCCTCTCGAGCTCCCATGCTGCTCAGCAGAAAATTCCTGTTTTATTTCCAAATCCAAAGGCAGCACATCTAATGATGTGCTGCCTTATGGTATGCTTAAATAATTGCTTTAAGATTAAAGCTGCTTCTGAGCGTTGATCTTAACGCCGGGGCCCATGGTGGAAGCAGTGACACAGGACTTGATGTACTGGCCCTTTGCTGCTGCGGGCTTAGCCTTGATGATAGCGCCGATGAGTGCGACGTAGTTGTCGTACAGCTTTTCTGCGCCGAAGCTGACCTTACCGATGGGGCAGTGGATGATGTTAGTCTTGTCCAGACGGTACTCAACCTTACCAGCCTTGGCATCGTGAATAGCCTGCTTGATGTTGGGGGTGACAGTGCCGGCCTTGGGAGAGGGCATCAGACCCTTGGGGCCAAGGATCTTACCCAGACGACCGACGGTACCCATCATGTCGGGGGAAGCGATAACGGTATCGAACTCGAACCAGTTCTCCTTCTGGATCTTCTCAACGAGATCCATGCCGCCAGCGTAATCTGCGCCAGCTTCCTTTGCCTCGTCAACGCGCTCGGGCTTGCAGAAAACGAGAACGCGGACGGACTTGCCGGTGCCGTTGGGCAGAACGATAGCGCCGCGAACCTGCTGGTCTGCGTGACGACCGTCAACACCGAGCTTTACGTGCAGCTCGACAGTCTCGTCGAACTTTGCCTTGCTTGCGGAGCAAACCAGGGCCAGTGCCTCCATGGGATCATAGAGTGCCTGCTTATCAATGAGCTTGGAGCTCTCTTTATAATTCTTACTTCTAAACACTTTAGTTTATCCTCCTAAAATT
>JAFQQV010000061.1 GCA_017410425.1 Oscillospiraceae bacterium | reverse complement strand
CCTCCGGCCCCTCCATCAACATCCTCATCAAGCTGATGACCGTTGTTTCCCTGGTCTTCGCAGAGGTATTTGTTGCTATCGGCGGCATCCTGTAAGTAACAGGTAAAAGTGAATAAGTAATAAGTAAGGTATCCCCAATGGCAATCCTGCCATTGGGGATATTTTTTATTTGTGCCCCAGGCACTCCCCAACTATTCACTATTCACTATTCACTATTACTTCTTCACTATTTTTTGTATGGACCGTCCGGCATCAGAATTTAAATCCCCTCATCCGTCAGCCTGCGGCTGCCACCTTCTCCTCTGTATAAGTTCGATTTGCCCAAATCATAGATTTGGAATCTCACTTACCCCCAAGGGGAAGGCTTTAAAGGCTTCCCCCTCCGGGGGAAGCTGTCACGAAGTGACTGATGAGGGGATTAAATCCTGCACTTACTGAGAACATAAACCCCTCATCTGCAACTCGCCAGGCCTGCGGGCGAACGCAGTTCGCCCCTACTATTATTTCACTATCTTCGCTGCTTCATTCACGCCGGTGGCGGCAAGGCCGGACACGATACCCACAGCAAGCGCGCTGATGTAGTCCTGTGCAGGAAACTCAGGCATTACAAAGATGCCCGCCACGCCAAGGCCCGCGCCGCAGATGCCGCAGATAACGGGAATCCACTTGTTCTCCAGAGGCAGGGCCTTTGCAATCTCACCGATGAGATAGCAGATAACGGTGATGGCTGCTACGCCAACAATACCCATATATTCCATGATGTTTCTCCTTTCAGTCGTGGGGCTTATGATAGCCCTCAAGATCGTTGATTCTGTGATTGATCACTTTTATCTGTTCTTCAACTACCGGCATACGCTTTGCAAAGCCGTTATGCTCGCGCACCTCCCGGGTCAGCTCCTCAAGCCGGGTTTCGGTGACAGCCTGGGATTTGCTGTTGCTGATCAGTACTCCCAGAAGGGTCACAGCGCCGGTTATGACGGCGCATATTACTGTCTCTGCCACTTATGTCATGCCCCCAGCTTCTGAAGGATTTCATCCAGCTTGAGGATAATGAGATCAAGCTTGTCAGGCTCAGGCTCTTTGGCTTCGGTTTTAGGAATGTCCACGGCATTGAGGCTGAAATACTGATCCCATTTCTGGGCATAGGCGTGGCGCTGGCCGATATTGTTCACCGCGGGGCGCTCATACTCGCGGCAGATGCGGGACACCGCCTTGTAAAGCTCGGCATCATCGGAGCAGAGATAGGCGTAAAGCCCGGCATATTCGCGCTGCAGCTCCTGCAGGGCAAATTTCAGCTGAGCATTTTCATCGCCGATGGAGGCGCCGAGCTCTGCCACAAAGTCCAGCAGCTTGCGCTTGCGATCGGGATGGGTCCACTGGGCCAGGCCGTAGCCCGCCTGGTCGGCGGCAAAATTCTTGTACAGGCCATTGTCCACAGCAAGAGTATAGACCTCGTCGCTGACGCTGGACTTTTCAAAGCTATTTTGCAGGTTATTGGATTTAAGACCGGACTCGGCCTCAAGATTGCCCATCAGGGCGCAGGCACCCACATGGCTCAGGCCGCCGGCGCGCAGGGTCTTGTAGATATTCTCGCTCATGCCTTCTCCTCCTTGATTTCTTCCACATACAGCGGCACAAGCTCAGCCAGGGGCACATATACTGCAATGCCCGTGCTCCTTGTGCAGAGGTAGATAAGATCGTACTGGCTGTAGTATTTGCCCTGTTCAAGCGCCATACCGCTTGCATATGGTATGGGGTCAGCGAGTGCGCCTGTGTGTTTCCCGTCAATGAGAGTGTAGAGAGAGGCAGTATCGCTACCGGGCAGCCAATTTTCCTGAAAGCTGTGGGCCTGAATAACTTTGTACAGCTTGCCGTCATAGACAAACTTGAAATCCAGCTCGGCGGCTGTGCCTATGAGCTCCTCCCACTGGGGGTAGATGTCCCTGACCTCAAGGGCTTCGCTGTCGGAGAGTATCTGCGCCCCCTTCTGATACAGGGGCTTTATTCTCAGCGCCGCTTCATATCTCTTAGCCATCCACCCTCACCCCCAGTTCCTTCAGCGCCCTGTCCGCATCTGCCAGCTCATAGCGCGCCTGTGCAAGCTCCATCTTCGTATAGTCGCCAAAGGCCGAGAGCATAGGCCCGCTGTACTCCTGGCCCTTTATCACGGAAGTCTCTGCCTTGGGCACATAGTAAAAGCCCTCGATGTACTCAGCACACATGCCGTCAAAGCAGCTGTCTTCCACTTCGCGCATTGTGCCATCGTCAGCGGCATGACACTTGTTTTCATCATCAATATAAAACTTCATATCACCGCCTCCTTATTCAAACCAGATTTTTGAAACAGTAACTTCATTCTGTCCTACCTCAATGCCCACATAATATGTGCCTTCGGGCAGTTTCAGAGTAAAGGTTCCCGGGCCTGTAAGGGCCAGCCTTGCGGCGGCTTGAGCCACTGCGCTCATGCTGCCAAGAGCCGGGCTTGTCTGCAGGATAAGACTAGCGTGTTTACTATCAGTGCCATTTGCGGTTTTTACACTGTCAACCGTAATTTTTGCGTTTGTATAGCCGGATGTGCTAACTGGCTCTTCTTTGTACAGCAGGGCACCGGAATATGCAGAAGCGCTGTTTTTCACCGTAAGCTTGCCGTTGGCTATGCCTGCGGAAGCGAAAGAGGCATTATACAGCTTTGATGCCCAGCCACTTGTGACGGAGCTGTCGAACAGCAGCAGCTCAAGACTGAGCGTAATATTTACGCTCTGGCCCTCGGAAGTAATATCGACATTCTGGCTATTGGTGCTGCTGCCGCTGGTGACTGTCACAGTCCATGTTCCGGCTTCAGGCACAGCAAAAATCCACTGGCCTGTGCTTGTTTTGGCTGTGAGTGTCTTTGTCCCCTTCGTGCAGGTCAGGCTTGAACCGGCAGGATATGTTACGGCGATGGCGGCAAAGAGCTTTGCGCCGCCGCCAGCATTGGTTTTTCCCAGCATATCGCCACCTCCTTATGCCAGCGGCAGACAGACTATGCTTGGGATAGTCACTGCAGCCGCGGGTTTTGATGCAGCGTAGATGTACACGCCGCCGGAATAGCTTTCAGCTACGGGCGCAAAGCTGCCGCCCAGTACATCAGCCGGAGAAAAGACCACAATGGGGAAATGATTTTCGCTGACACCACTGCAGGCCACGGCTGCGCGGTAAGCATAGTCTGCATAAGTGCTGTCGCTTGACCATGAAGAAGCAGCCACGGTCTTATTGGCAAAGCTCAGGCTCTTTGCATCGCTTGCAAGCTTTGCCTTTGTCACCGCGCCGTCTGCGATGTTGCCGGTCTGGACCTTTATGGGGTCTGCCCCCTCGGGCAGGTGGCGGGCATTGTGGTAGGGAAAGGCGGTGAGCGCCTGGTTGAAGGTGGCCTCGGTGCCGGTGTAGCCGTTGGCGGAGGCGACTTCGTAAGGTCCCTTGCCATCCTCGCCTTTGGGGCCGGTATCGCCCTTGGGGCCGGAAATATTTCGCAGGGGCGGATTTTCAAGGCCGCCGTCATTGCTCCAGCTGAGATTGCCGCTTGTGTCCACATTGGGGATGAAGGTGGCGCCGGGCTTGCCCTGCTCGCCTGGTGCGCCCTGCAGCTGACCGTTGTTGACCCAGAGCTGATTCACCCCGTCCCAGACATAGATGTCATATGGTGCGGAGCTGCCCACACCGTAGACATCGCCGGGGCTGGGCTCTGTGATGCTCTCCTCCAGCGCAAGGACAGACTCAAAATAAGCAAGGGGCGCAAAGCTTGTGCCAGGCTTGCCGTCAAAGGCGCCGGAATCTGCCATTTCCTTCACCGCCTGGGCAGTCAACAGCGCCTGCTTTGCGTTGAAGTCCACCCGCTCTGCAACAGACATGGGCAGGCCGTGGAGGGGTGCATCTATAAGTCCAGATTCCTGCACAGTCATAATCACAGGCACAGTTGTGAGGCGGGATTCGCCCTTTACGCCGGTGAGATAAATCTCCCACTGTCCCACGCTAAGATTCAGCTTCTGATCGGCAGTGATCTCGTTGTTCCCGTCAAGCTGCAGGTCAAAGGTCTCTGCACCCAGTTCCTCGTCCTGTCGGAAGTGCAGCCACTTGGAATATCCGTCCCATGCAGCATCGCTGAAGTTCACCTTCGCTGTGAGATAATTCAAAGAGTCAGCGGCGATGACCGGGGTATAGAACTTCAGGCTCTGGCCGCTGACAAAAAATTCTATCATTTACATTGCCTCCTCTTCGTTCATTTGCATGATCAGCCGCAGCAGGTATTCCCTCAGCTGCTGCAGCTGCTGCTCGGCTGTGCCCTGGAGCAGGGGCGGCAGTTCAAAGTCTCTCATCCCATATCACTCCCTATGCTGAGAATTTTTGCGATGGAAAAGAGCCTGAACTCGCCCTTGCCCTCAAGGCGGATGCGCAGATGGTCGCAGCGACGGGGCCGCACAGGCACGGTGACGGTGCCGGTACCCCTGAATTTGATGCGGCCCTTGCGCTCCCAGACTCCGGAGGAATCATACTGGACGTAGATGTCCATCTCGGCTCCCTCCTCCATCTGCAGGCGGAAGTTGTAGCGGCTGAGGTATTTGCGGTCGGGATACTGGTAGCAGAGTATGCCGCTCTCCGCCATCCATGGGACATAGGGCTCTGTCTCGCCGCAGCTGCCCCTCATCGCCATGAGCCTGCCCTCAGCCAGGGCGTAAAGCTCGGAGCCCAGAGGCGCAAAGAAGCTGACGCAGAGGGAATCCTCCCGCATCCAGAGGCCCCGCTTTATATCGTAGACAAAGAGGCTAAAGTCCCCGGCCTCATTTTTCATGGAGATGTAGTAGCTGTCTCCTATTGCGCCGGCCACGGCGGCAAAGTAGTTTTCCTCCCCCAGGGCCTCGGACACGGTCTGGGGAAAGCCGCCCTGATAGCTGCAGACCGCGCTGCGGGATTTATAGAACAGCGTCTCGTTTACAACGGCGAGACTTTTGCTGCTGCCCTGCTCCACGCCGCGGCAGACGGTTTCCGCCACATGGTGGGCGCCGATGGCGGAGACGGAGATGCGGTGGATGCGGTTTTCCTTGAAGAACATGGGGTAGCCCAGATAGTTCACCGCGCCGGTCCAGGGCCCGTCCGAGCCCACGGAGGCGGCCCAGCTGTCGGAGGCAAGGCCCATGTACTGCCGCCAGTTCCTGAAATCGCCCAGGGCGCAGCAGTAGATTTCGTTGATGCTGTCACCGTATTTGCAGCCCCAGAGGCGGTTGCGGCACTCGATGACATAGTCCATGTCCGGCACATTGCGGGAGATGGAGACATAGCCCTCGCTCTGCTCCACAGCCTCGTCCAGAATGCCGGGGAAGACGATGAAGTCCGCAGTATTCTCATCGCCGCCCAGGGCGGAGATAAGCTTTGTGCCGTTGAGCTCATCCAGCAGGCTGCCGGAAATTTCCACACCGTCGTGCAGAGAAAACAGGGCCGGGATCTCGCCGCTGGAGGCAAAGCTCATTTTTGTGTACACCGAGCTTATCTCCACCCACTCGCTCAGAGCCTCGCTCCACTGGCGCAGCACATGGGGGCTGAGGGATGTATCAATCCAGAGGGCGGCGTTTTCCGGATCAATGGGCGCGGTGTCGGAGAGGGTGGGATTTTTGTACTCCGTGCCGTCGATATTCGTAAGGCTGTAGCGCACCGCGCCGGTGCTGGTATAGCGGGCCTCCATGCTGCCGCAGTCCGAGGGATCGGCGGTGTTATAGTAGCGCTTGTCGGGAAAGATGCAGATATAGCTGCCCATGCTGACAAGCTGCTTTTCACCCTCGGACAGGCCTGTGATTTTTGTAGCCTCGCCGCCGTACCAGAGCGTTCCGCCGTCCACCCAGGCGAGCTTTTCCTTGGCAAGCAGGCCCTGAGGCTTCTGCACTGCCTGCAGCCAGCCCCGCTTTTTCCGGTTGGCCAGCAGCGGGTAGTGGGCGCTGGAGAGATTTTCACAGTCGTACAGCTCCCCCTCCTCGATTTTCAGCCTGCGCCGGTAGCCGGAAAAGCTGTCGGTGAACTGGCGGTTGATATATTCGTTTTTCATTGCAGGAAGCTGTGCCATTTATCAGCCCTCCTAGAAAATAAAATGTGTGCCCTCCCGGCTGACCGGGGCCTGGCTGCGGTTGAGGAAGTTTGAAAATTCCATCAGCAGGCTGTTGAACATGGTCATGCGCCGGTTGTAGCGCTGGGTCTCGCTGTTCTCCGCCGCGATCATGGCCTGGAGATAGTTATAATAGATGTCCTCGCCATAGGGCTGAGGGATGAGCAGCTGCTCCTGCCCGGATTCATAGGGCAGGGGCGCTTGTCTTTCCGGGTCTCTGGGGCGGACAAGCTCGTTGAAGAGCTTGCCGTCCAGATTGCTCAGCCAGTGCAGCTTCTGCTCGGGGCTGTACTGGTTGGGCTCCATCAGATCCACCCGGTCGATGATGTCCATGGCCTTCATGTCAGTTACCGGCCTGCTTCATACCGTCCACACTTTCATAGAAAATGTCGGCGGCCTTGCCGCTGCGCTCGATCTCGGCGGCAACGGTGAGGGGAACCATGGACTTCTTGCCGCGGGGCAGCAGGTAGTTTACACCGTTGATGCCCACGAAAAGATTGGGGTCCTCGCGGTCTGCGCCGCGGGGGATGAAGATTTCAACACGCTTGTCTGCCATTGTTCAGGCCTCCTTAATTTTCCTTGTCGCTGGCGGAGAAGCTGGAAGTGCTCATCACGCGCAGCAGGCGCTCGGGATAGAGAATGGTGGCGCCGTTGGTCTCAAACTTGTAGCCGATGGTGGAAAACTGGTTGAGAGGGCCGCCGATCTCGCCCTTGTCGTGGATGATCATCTCAAGGGCGCCGCCCTCGGGGTCGATGATGCCGAAGGAGTCCTTGCCGAAGAAGTAGGAGGCGTAGCTCATGGTGCCGGCCTTGTTCTTGTAGGCTTCACTCTTCTCGCCGCCAAGCACGGGGGCAAAGACATTCTCGATGAAGCGCACGCCGTGGAGCTCGCCGATCTCGCCGTTGTAAAGCTCCTCGGGGGAAGCGTACTTGTGGGCCTCGATCCAGCCCTCGCACTCTCTCAGGTCGTGGGCAACAGAGGGGTGGATAACTGCGTAGTAGCGGCCGCTGATTCTGGGCACGCGGTTCTTCTTCATGATGGTGACAGCCTTGTTGACCATGGCGGGGCTCAGCTTTGCCCAGCCGTCGGTGTCACTGGCGCCCATCTCATTGGGGGCAGTGGGAGTGGACTTTACATTGCCGTCCTTGTCCACATTGTCGCAGTAGAGGACATTGGTGTTGATAAGCAGTGCATCGCGGATCAGGGCCTCCTGAGTTTCGGCAGCGGAGGCGCCCATCTCCTCGGTGGCGCCCAGGATAACATCGTCATAGGCGCGCAGCTCCAGCTTGTCGGTGATGGCGGTGTAGGTGCCGTACTGGTCAACCGCGCCGGTGACAGTGGTGACGCCGAACTTCTGGCCGGTGGGAATTACGCCCTCAGTGAGCTTTGCGGCGCGCTCAAAGGTGTTCCACTTGCGCCATTCCACGCTGCCGTGGTGGTTTGCAGGCAGGGGCTGGTGCTTTGCAAACTGGGCGTAGAACAGCTCGTGTCTGGCGTTTTCCAGCAGCTCCGTGTCATAGAAGGTCTTCATCTCGGGAGAGAGTGTGTGGCTGTCGGTGAAGCTGTCAACAGCGCCGCTGCCGGCGTTTACAAAGCCGGTGCTTGCGTTTACAAGAGTGCCGGCATCGGCAAAATACTGCAGGTCAAAGTTAAAATTCATAATCTCAAATCATCCTTTCTGAATTGTTGAGCCCTCTCAGTCAGCCCTTTGGGCTGCCAGCTCCCCCATAGGGGGAGCCAAGAACTTGCCTCTCCCTCTGGGAGAGGTGCCCAGTGTGCGCACTGGGCGGAGAGGGCGACGCAAGATAAGCACTTGTCCTCCGTCCCCCTCTCAGTCAGCCCCTTGGGCTGCCAGCTCTCCCAAAGGGAGAGCCAAGGGGCTTTCGTAGGGACCAACCTCCTCGGCGGTCCGCCTTTTCAAGGGTAAATCTTCTCTCCCAGAGCCCCGGCGTCATAGATGCGCTTTTTAAGCTGCTCGCGCTGGGCGCGGCTCATGCTTCTGGGGTCGGGGGAAAAGCTGTGTGCCGGGTGGTCGGCGCAGATTTCCCTGGGTCGCCTGCCGCCGCTGAGTATGCTGCGGCTCAGCTTTTCAAGGCTCTCGCGGGCGGCCTGCTCCTGCATCTCATCCCTGTGCAGGGCGTAGTAGGCATCTATGAGGCTCAGCCCGGTGTGGGGCGCGGTGAGACGCAGAAAGCCGGGATCCTCCAGCGCGGAGCCAAGCTCAAAGCCGGGATACTGGGCCTTGAGCTCAGCCTCCTGCTGATGCAGGCAGTCAAGGTGCTCAAATACCCTCTGCACATCCTCAAGGCTTTTCTCCACACCCTGCATGATGAGCTCGGCAAGTTTCTCGCAGTCCATGCACTCCGGCTCCTCGCTCACGCCGTAGCGCAGGGCAATGGCGTGGAGCAGGGGTCTGAGGCGCATAAGCTGCTCCTCTGCGCCCTGGCGGTTTCGAAGTCTTCGCTGCACGATGCTCTGCACCGCCTTGTCATAGCAGCTGCGGTACTCCGGATCTGCGAGAATCTGCTGCCATGTAAGTCTCTCGCCCGGGTTCAAAGCTTTTTCAAGCTGCTGGTTTTCCATCTTATACCTCCATATAGACTCATTTTTTCACGCCGTTGAGCTGCAGCTTCAGATCCTCAATGCTGAAGTAGCCGTTGTTCTGGGCGGCGCTTGCAAGCTTTGTCATGTCCACGCCCATCAAAGGCAGCAGCTCCACGTTTTTAAGTAGGAAGCCGTAGCTGAGGGCCTGGGCCTGCTCACGGCTCATGCCGCTGTCCATAAGCTCCTGCTCGGAGGGCACATAGCCGGTGGAGGAAATAACCTCGGCCAGATTCTTGTAGGCATTCTGCTGCTTGGTATAGGCAAACTGCTCCTGCTGGTCGGCGCGCTGGAGCTGATCCTGGGCTCTGCCGTACTCCATGTTGGCAAGGCCGGTGGCGGCGCTGAGCCTGTCATTGAGGGCCTGAGCCTCGCTCTGGTAGCGCTGCCAGGCATCGGAATAGAGCTCGGGCATCACATTGTTCAGCTTTTCAAGATATGCCCCGTACTGCTGCTGGCCCAGACGCTGGGCATAGGTATTGCCGTAGCCGCCTGTAAGGTCGGCAGCCTCCGCCACGGAGTTTTTCATGGCCAGCCTGCCCTCCCGCTGATAGTTGTCCCGGTAGGCTTTATAGGCCGGGTCTGCCGAGGGGCTGTACTTGAATTGCTCCCGGTTTTTAAGCTGCTGGTATGTGGATTTCACATCGCTGTCATAGCTTGTTTTGTTCAGTTCATCATTTCCCAATGAGTTTCTCCCCTTTCGTTTTCTGCGGCGTATTCACAGGCGCTGACGTGCTCCGGCTCGTACTCTGCCAGCAGCGCACAGCCGGCGTAGACGGTGTCGAAGCTCTCCCGGCAAAGCTCCTCGATCTCCGTCTCGGGCCGGGCGCTGACGCTGATATAGCCCGGGGCCTTTTTCACGGTGAGCATCAGCCTTTCCCCGAAGTCCATCAGCCGCTTTTCAAGGCACATGATGAGCATGCTCTCCGCCGCGCAGATAATGTCCTGCCCATACTTGCCGCTTAGAGCGTGGCCCTCCATGCTCAGGCGCAGCCCGGCCCTGTCGTAGACTATCCTGGTCATGCCCTTTTACCTCCCGGCAGGGGGATATTGGCGGTTTCCATTCGGGCGGCTTCCGCCATGGGAGGCTGGGGCTGGGGCATTGCCGCTGTCTGGGTCTGCTGCATTTTCTGGCCCAGGGCCATTTTCAGCTGCTGCTTTGCGGCGATGGCCTGCATCAGCTCCTCCCTGCCCTCAAACTCCATCATGCTCATGCAGCTGAGAGCCTGTGCGCTCTGGTTTTCGTTGAAGAAGCCCAGCTGATAAAGCTGCAGGGCAAGCTCGTTCTGGCTCAGCTTGGTGTAGCTGGATTTTTTCTGGGCGCTGACCCTGATGTCAAAGAGGGGTGTTCTCAGGCCCAGATCCACGCCGCCCATCCGGCCCTGAGCCTGAGCTCGCAGGGCCTTGTTTGAGTAGCGGATAAAGTCCTCCCCGCCCATGCTGCCCGCAATGCGGAAGCAGCGGGGGATGTCGTAAAACTGGCGGATAAGCTCAATGCAGAGATTGATTATCCTGCCATAGGCTCTGTAGCTTGCCTTTGTGGCATCGCGAGAGCCCTTGCCGCTGGCCTCCTGCAGGGCAGCTATCGCCGAGGCGGCGGTGACGCCGGAAGTGGAAATGCCCACGGAGGTCTCGGTATTGCCGGAGGTTTCTCTGAGTTCGTTTATAACGCTCTGGCGCATCTCCAGATAGCTTCCGCTCAGCGGCTTATAGTCCACGGTTCTCAGGCTGTCCTGACCCAGATTGCCGCTGACATGGATGATGGGGTTTGCCAGATTGAGGAATTCCTCCTCGTTCACCGCCCCGTCCATGCGCTGGAAGTATCTGGGCATTGCGCCCACCATCACGTTTTTGATGAAGGCGGTCTGCATCATGTCAATCTGGGTCTGGGCGTTGCGGCACAGGTCAATGAAGCCGTAGCCGCAGGGGCTGCCCTCCACGGGGAAAAGGCTGTCGAAGACGAAGGGATAAAGCCCGTGCTCATAGAGCACTTCCCCATCGTTTTCCGTGGAGCAGAGCACCGTGTCGCCCACATACTTGCAGTAGTGCAGCATTTCCCGGCCCTTTTCACGCTTTTTGTAGTAGACCTCTATAACAGTGGACTTGGAGTCCGTGGGCACTGAGTCATCATAGATAAAGCTGGTGGCTGTAAAGCCTGTGTTCTTCAGCCTGCCGCGAAGCGCGGGGTAGAGCTCAAGCAGCTTGTCGTTATCCTCCAGCGAGCTGTGGAAAAAGCAGGGGCTTTTCTGGATGTCCCTGATGCCGGGCTCCCAGAACACATTGAGCAGGTCCACCCGCTCAATGCCGATGTCCCCAAGGCCGCCGGCCTTCTCTGCATCCCAGCAGACCTTGTAAACGCCGGTGCCGGTTTTCAGCTTCTGCCACATGCAGTCCGACCAGGTCTTTTCAAAGTCGGCCTGCTCGAGGATAACGGGGATAATCTTCCTGAGCAGCTGGGCCTCTTGCCTGTCCTCCGGCTCACGGGGCAGGATTATGGGCTCGGGATAGGCCTCCATGGCGTCGGCGTGCTTGGAGACAATCACATTGTGCAGCCAGCCGCTGACGGCGTTGAAGCCGCCGGTACCTTCTGTAAGCTTCTGCTCCTCGGCAGAATTGCGGAGCTTCCACCAGTTTTCCGCCGCCACGCATCTGCGCTCCACGCTGGCCTTGCCGGCCTTGTAGCGCTGCAGCGTTCTTGTAAATTCCTGCAGACGATTTGCGTCCACAGGCTGATTCTTATTATCTTTCATTAAATCTCTCCTTCGTAGGGACCGACATCCTTGGCGGTCCGCGGACCGTCCGGGAGGACGGTCCCTACAAGTATTGCTTTCCACCTATTCACTATTCACTATTACTTATTACCTACTAAGCGGGTCGTTCCATATCAGCTTTTCCTCCACCGGGCGCAGGGGCGGCACGGGTCGGGACATACACATATAGCGCCATTCATCGGCAATGTGATCCTCCGCCTCCGTGTCCAGATCCTCGGGCTTTGAGCGGTGGTAGCACAAAAGCGGTATGGTGCGGATAAAGTCCCGGCAGGTATCAAAGACGTACATGCGGCTGTAGCCCTGCTCGTCAAACTGCAGGCGGTAGTGGCACTGCATCCAGCCGGGTATGCGCTGGTTGTCGCCGGGCTGGAAGTAGAGCCCATAGCGGGCGGCGGTGTCGGCTATGCTCTCGCCCCGGCTGGCATCCCAGATGGCGGGGTCGGCCACACCCTCGATCTTCCTGCCCCGCAGCCAGGCGTGCTCCCGCTCGATGCGGGCGATCTCGCGAAACTGCTGGTCCGGTGTCCAGCGCAGACCCTCGTTGGGGGTGCCGCTGCCGCCGTAAAGCTCCATGATCCGGTAGAGCACGCCGTCATAGTCCATGGCCCACCAGGCGCAGGAAAAGGGCTTGCCATAGCCAAAGTCGTAGCTGCGGTAAATCTGCCAGCCCCGGCGGCTGCCCTCGTTGAGGTCAAAGGGCTCTATCACATGGCAAAAGCGCTGCTGCTTTTTCAGTTCCTCCGCCGTGAGAGTAAGCCCCGCTTTGTTTGCCGCGCGAAGATCCGGCTCTATGCGGAAGTCCTCAAAAAACTGGCCCTCAAAAATGTCCCAGCTGCCGTGGAGCCAGGCCTCCCTCAGCTTTGGCGGCAGGGCCTCCAGCTGCTTTATGTACTCGGGGTCTGATTCCATCAGGGCCTTGTTGTCGGTAATCAGGCTCTGGATGAACACATGCTCTCCGGGCTCCTCGCTGTCCTTGAAGCGCCGGTCGATGAACAGGCGCTTGACCCAGGCGTGACCCTCGCCGCCGGGGTTACAGGTGTAGTAGATGCGCTTTGGAAAATCGTTCACGCCGCGCACACAGGCGCGCAGCCTGTCCATCTTCTCCTCGGACTGCTGGGTGGCCTCATCGATAAAGAGCACATCCACCTCCGTGCCCTGAAAGCGCAGTGTGTCCTTCTCCGTGTCGCAGTAGCGAAAGAGGATGCGGCTGGAGTTGGGAAAGACAATGTGCTTTTTGGCGTCGTTGTACTCGGCTATGCGCTCGTCCTCCTCGTCCCTGTAGCAGCCCAGCATCTCGCAGAGGGGGATGATGTGGTTTTCCTGCAGCTCGGGATAGGTTTTGCGGATTATCATCACCTTTATGCCGGGGTACTTCAGGCAGAGCAGCACCGCCTTTATCCGCACTGCCCAGCTCTTGCCGCCGCCTCTTGCGCCGCCGTAGCCTATGTACTTGTGGCTGTCCCTGAGAAACTGCTTCTGCTTCTCACTGGGCTGTGGCAGTATCAGTTCCAAATAATCACCTTCTTTCGTTGAAGCCCTCTCCGCTTTCGCTTCGCTCAAGCACCTCCCCCAGAGGGGGAGGCAAGAACCTTGGCTCTCCCCCTGGGAGAGCTGGCAGCCGTAAGGCTGACTGAGAGGGCTCCCTTTTCACATACTGCATTCCCCTGCCTCACCCTCAAACCTGACCACAAGGGCCCCGTCCTTCTTCCCATCACCCCGCTGTAGCTCCCTGAGCTCCTTCAGGGCTCCGGTGACGGCCTTGTAATCCTTGGGTTCCAGAAGAGCGCCCTGGTCAAGCCGCTCCTCGATTTTATTGAGCAGCTTTCCCACTATGCGCTCCATCACATCCTCAGTCATCGTACTTTTCTCTGTAGACCAGGCCATAGACCGGGCAGCGCTCATAGCGGCCCGCGCAGTAGCTGCCCATGTGGCTATCCCTGGCCTTGATGGACCTGAAGCGGCTTGTAAGGTCTGCGCCGCTGCAATAGCCCTCGCAGCGTATGGAGCGCTGCTCCATACTGTCATCTATATAAAAGGGGCAGAGCACGTCCGCCGCAGTCCAGGCCTCTTTCTTATATCCCATATTCCTCGTCCTCCTCGTCGTCTTCAAAGGCTCCGCCGCCGCAGAGCCAGGGGGGCAGGCCCCATCTTTGCATACAGTCTATAATCGGGTCGTCCGCAATCAGCAGCACGGCAATCCCTCCTCTTTCATTTGTCGTACAAAAACAAGATTTCCCCTTGACATTTCAGGCTTCCGGCCTTAAAATCAAAGCATAAAGCAGAGCTAAATCTTATTTTTATCTGATCCGCTTTGTAGTATATCCTATATTTTTCAGAATTTCTAGTCTGTGATCGGCCTTTTTTAAGATTTGTATGAATGCACAAAAATGGGGTGAAAATTTTGTTCGATTATGAAAGATTTGAAGAACTTCGCCGTTCAAAGGGTATAACCAAGAAATTCATCGCCCAGCAGCTGGGCCGCAGCGCCACCCTCTGCCAGGACTGGAAGCAAAAAAAATCCCAGCCCAACGAAGAGCAGCTTCGCATAGTGGCTGAGATTTTGGGCACAAGCCCGGAGTATTTAAAAGGTGGCGAGCTGCCTCCCCCTCCGACAGAGGATGAGCTCAGTGAGCTTCTGCGCTCCCTCAAAGAGAGGGAGGATATGCGCATGCTCTTCAAGCTTGCCAGGGATGCAAGCCCTGAGGATGTGCGCCAGGCCGTGAAGATAATCGAGGCCCTGCGTAAATGACGGACTATTATGTTCGCTATGTCTCCCTCCCCAAAAGGGTGGAGGGGGTCACCATACCCAATGACGACGGCAGTTTTGATATATACATTAATTCAAGGCTCAGCCCAGCCCGCCGCCGCGAGACGCTGGAGCATGAGCTGCGCCATATAAGAGCGGAGCATTTTTATCTGGAAATGCCCATTGAGCGCATGGAGCGCCAGGCCGAGGGCGAGGCTATAAACACGGTGCTCCGTCCCCCCGCGGGGAAGATTCCCTGCTTTTCCTCCGAGGCCGCCCTCTCCCGCTGGCTGGACAATCTCTGCCAGCAGCAGCATATACAATTGTAGCCCTCTCCGCCTCGCAAGCTCGGCACCTCTCCCAGAGTGAGAGGCAAGTTTCTTGGCTCCCCCTCTGGGGGAGCTGGCAGCCGTAAGGCTGACTGAGAGGGCTCCATCCGTCCTACAAACACACTTGACTTTTACCCAAAGACAGAGTATAGTCTATGCATTCTCCGTAGGGACCGGCCTCCCGGACGGTCCGTTCATATTATTATTATCGAAGGTGAAGCCATGAACTATTTCTCCACCCGCGGCGGCGAGGCCGTCAGCTCTGCAAAGGCCATTGTTGAAGGTCTGGCCCCGGACGGCGGCCTGTACACCATGGCGGCAGAGGCCATCCCCCATATGGATATTGACGCTCTGAAGGAGCTTGATTATTACGCACTGGCAGCAAAGATAGTCTCCGCCCTGCTGCCGGATTTTTCCGAGGCTGAGGCCCATGAGCTTGTAAAGCTTGCCTACTCCGGCAAGTTTTCCTCTCCCCTGCTGGCCCCTGTGGCTGACACCGGTGAGGATATGTTTCTTGAGCTTTTCCGCGGCCCCACCAGCGCTTTCAAGGACATGGCCCTGTGCCTGCTGCCCTACCTGATGAAGGAGAGCGCCAGAAAGTGCGGTCAGGACGATGACATTCTCATCCTCACCGCCACCAGCGGCGACACCGGCAAGGCCGCTATGGAGGGCTTCCGCGATGTGCCCGGCATAAAGATAATCGTCTTTTATCCCGACTCCGGCGTTTCCGCGGTGCAGAAGCAGCAGATGGTGTCTCAGGAGGGTAAGAACGTGAAGGTCTGCGCCGTTATCGGCAACTTTGACGATGCCCAGTCCGGCGTAAAGCGCATCTTTGAGTCTGCGCCCCAGGTTCCCGGTGTCTCCCTCTCCAGCGCAAACTCCATCAACATCGGCCGCCTTGTGCCCCAGGTGGTGTACTACTTCTCCGCCTACTTTGCCGCCGTCAGATACGGCCGCATAAAAATGGGCGAGAAGCTGAACTTCTCCGTGCCCACCGGCAACTTCGGCGACATTCTGGCTGGCTATATTGCCGATTGCATGGGTCTTCCCGTGGGCAGGCTCATCTGCGCCAGCAATGAAAACAATGTGCTTACCGACTTTATAAATACCGGCGTGTATGACCGCCGCCGCGATTTCCACAAGACCATCTCCCCCTCCATGGACATTCTTATCTCCAGCAATCTGGAGCGCCTGCTCTATCTGATGAGCGGCGACAGTGAGCTGGTTGCATCCCTGATGTCTCAGCTCAAGGCCGAGGGCCACTATCAGGTGCCGGCTGAGCTGCTGGAGAAGATTCAGGCCAAGTTCAGCGCCTACTGCTGTGACGATGCCCAGACCAAGGAATCCATCCGCGCCGTCTGGGATAAGCAGCATTACCTCTGCGACACCCATACCGCCGTTGCATGGAAGGCAGCCCAGGACTTTGGCCGCGATAAGGGCCCCTGCGTCATCCTCTCCACCGCCTCTCCCTATAAGTTCCCCGCCGCCGTTATGGAGGCTCTGGGGCTGGACTGTGCCGGTGACGAGTATGATATGATGGAAAAGCTGGAGCAGATCAGCGCCGTGCCCATGCCTGAAAATCTCCGCGGTCTCAAGGAGCGCAAGGTGCTGCATAATGATCTGCTGGCCCCCGAGGCAATGCCTGACTACGTCTTCGGCAAAATGAAGGAAGCAAAGTGGTAAAAGCAAAAAGCCCCCCTTGTAAAGGGGGGATGCCCCATTGGGGCAGGGGGGATTGTCATCTTCGTACATTACAAGCCCTCAGTCGCTGCGCGACAGCTCCCCTTGCACAGGGGAGCCTTTAAAGCCTTCCCCTAGGGGGTAAGTGAGATTCCAAATCTATGATTTGGGCAAATCGAACTTATACAGAGGAGAAGGTGCCGAGCTTGCGAGGCAGATGAGGGGTTTATTGCCCTCCGTAGGGAATGCATTCATGCATTCCGAAAAATTCATCCCAAAACGACAAAATCCCGGTACTTTCGTACCGGGATTTCGTTTTTGGTTTGGTTTGGATTTTGTGAGATTGGAGAGAAAAAACTGAGAAGTTCTAAATACTAGTCAGGACTCACATTAAAACGTGATACCTGTTCCACATTTATAAGCTTTTTACCTTCTCCCTCTGATGTACCCTCTGGGGCACAGGCAGGGCTGTCACGAAGTGACTGGGGGAGAGAAATAGCTTCAGGGTTTTCTCTCCCTTCGGCGAATCCACCTCCCTCGTCAGAGGGAGGCTTCTGCCGCAAGCGACGGCGCACAAGCTTATAGTATTGTTTTGACGTTTTAGCCCAGCACCAGGGAAGGAGCGGTGTAGACTCTGCCTGCGTACTCCTGATCCAGCAGATACAGGCCGCGGGGGTCCTGACCGAAGAGCTTGTAACGGCTGATCATGCTGTCAGCGTTGTCCTCTTCCTCCATCTGCTCGTCCACGAACCAGTCGAGGAACTTCATTGTGCGGTAGTCCTTGGCTGCGTGGGCCTCATGGTAGATATTGTTGATAAGAGCGGTGACATAGCGCTCATGCTCGGCGGCGATGACCAGAGGATCGAGAACAGACTCGAACTTCTTGTCGGGCTTGCCGATGGCATCCAGAGTGACCTTCAGGCCGTTGATCTGCATGTACTGCATGAACAGCAGTGCGTGGTCGCGCTCTTCCTGAGCCTGGATCATGTAGTAGTTCTTGTAACCGTCCAGATCCATCTCATCGTAGTAATTGGAAATATCCAGATACAGATATGCGCTGTAGAATTCTTTATTGATCTGCTCGTTGAGGAGCTGTGCAACTTTTTCGTTCATTGTATAATCTCCTTTCATTCGTCCTCGCAAGCTGCATATTCTTCGCTTCCGCGTGCAACACGAAAGCTCAGTCATTACGCTGCTCGTCCTCTCCGAATCAAAGCCAGTTCCTTGGGCTTTAATTCGGTTTTTTATAGTTCCCAGGGCTTGGAGTCAGCCCTGGGATTTGGAAATCAGAATCTTTTTTTGATATTGCTCTGGTAGTGATCATATGTGCAGGACTTGTCGCCGCCCAGAACCTTGGCCTCGGTGACCTCGCCCACAAACATCATGTGGCTGCCCAGATCAATCTTCTCTGTGACCTTGCAGGAGAACATGGCGTTTGCCTGCTCAGTCAGGTAATAAAGCCCGTTTGCGCTGCGCTCGACAGCGGTGAAGCCTTCGAACTTGTCCACATCCCTGCCGGACTGCATACCAAAGCGCCTGACGGTATCAAAGTCCACATCCTCGGTCAGGACGCTGACATTGAATACTCCGGTCTTTTCGATGGTCTCCCTTGTAAGGTTGCCCATCTGGCAGCAGATTATGAGCCGCAGAGGATCGGATGCAGCCTGGATGCAGCTGTTTATGATGCAGCCATTGTCCTTTTCGTCCTTGCTGGACAGCAGAAACAGGCCATAAGTCAGCTTTCTCGCTGCTTTTGAATCAATTTTGGGTGTAGGCTTAGTTGCGAAAGTAGCGGGCCAACAGGCCCTCGAATGCCTTACCATGACGGGCTTCGTCACGGGCCATCTCATGCACGGTGTCATGGATAGCGTCCAGATTCCACTGCTTTGCCAGCTTAGCCAGCTCGAACTTGCCTGCGGTGGCGCCGTTCTCGGCCTCTACGCGCATAGCCAGGTTCTTTGCGGTGCTGTCGGTGAGAACTTCGCCCAGCAGCTCTGCAAACTTTGCAGCGTGCTCAGCCTCTTCAAGGCCGGCCTTCTCCCAGTACAGACCGATTTCGGGGTAGCCTTCGCGGTGAGCAACGCGGGCCATGGCAAGGTACATACCAACTTCCATGCACTCGCCCTCGAAGTTTGCGCGCAGACCTGCAATGATCTCTTCCTTTACGGACTCGGGAACGTCCTCGCCGAAGACCTTGCCAACGCCGACAATGTGCTCAGCAGCCCAGACGGCCTCTTCCTTCTGCTCGGTGAACTTGCTTGCAGGTACCTTGCAGATGGGGCAGGCTTCAGGGGCAGTCTCACCCTCGTGAACGTAACCGCATACGGTGCAAACCCATTTCTTCATAATTGTTTCCTCCATAATAATTTTTTTATATTTCTACATCTCTTAAAAAACTATTTTGGCTCAGCTTCTGCAAGCCTGGCAGAGGCCGTTGATGGTGAGGCTGTAGCCCTCAGGCCTGCAGCCTGAGTGCTCGGCTATCTCCTCATACATACCGCTGACGGTGTCAGGCAGCTCAAGATCAATTACGCTGTGGCAGTTCTTGCACACAAAGTGGGGATGGGGCTCAACTATAGCGTCGTAACGCTCCTGCCCCTTGATATGACCCACGCTGACCACAAGGCCCTCCTCCACCAGCACGCCCAGGTTGCGGTAGACCGTGCCCAGGCTCAGCTCCGGGTACTCGGGCTTGAGCTGATTGTAGAGCATTTCTGCTGTGGGGTGTTCATGGCTGCTGCACAGTGCGTCCAGCAGAGCCTGACGTTTTTTACTGTTTTTTCTTACTGTCTGCAAATGCATCAACTCTTTTCTTTTTATCTTTTTAGTAATGATTCTTATTATGGCTTTAATATAGCATACCGGACTAAATTTGTAAAGTATTTTTTGAGAAAAATTTAAAGCCCCTCATCAGTCATTTGCTCATTCTTCGCAAATGCCAGCTTCCCCCCCCTAGGGGAAGCCTTTAAAGCCTTCCCCCTTTGGGGGAAGGTGGCCGAGCGCAGCGAGGTAGGATGAGGGCTTTATATTCTCCGTAGGGAACGGATTCATCCGTTCCGCATTGCACTATCCTGAAACCTCTCCGTAGGGCGGGGGCTTGCTCCCGCCGCAAAGCCTTCCCCCTTTGGGGGAAGGTGGCCGAGCGCAGCGAGGTCGTGAGCGCCCGCAGGCGCCATGCAAGCGAGCAACCGAGCGCAGCGAGGCTCTTGGTGAGTCGTAGATGAGGGCTTTCACTGTACCAACTCCATCAGCGCCGGACCTATTGCCCTGCCAAAAAGCCGCACTCCTGCCAGCGCCTCCTGCAAGGTGTTGCCGCTGCTGCCCACCTCGATGATCAGCGAGCCCGGCGTCAGGTGCTGGTTATAGCGCTCCCGCACCAGGGAAATGGGCCGCATCAGGGTGGGGTGCTGCTGCACGGCGGCGCTCTGCAGATAGAGGGCAAGGCCCATGTTGCTTCTCCAGTCGGGGTGCTCAAGGCCTGAGTCGTCGCTGCCGCAGAGCAGCATGATCTGGCTTGCGCAGACTCCTTCCTCCTCCGCCATGGTCTTGTACACCACGCCCTCCGAGCCCAGGGCATCCCGGTGTATATCCAGCACTATCTTAATACTGGGGTAGCTCTCCAGATACTCCGCTATGGCCTCGCCGGAACGGGTGTAGGAGCCGGTGTAGCTCGGGTAGTCGTAGATGCCCCGGTCGTGGATAAGCTTCAGGCCGCAGTCTGTCAGTATCTCCGCCAGCTCGTCGCCGATGCGTACTATATTGAACTGCGTGTCCTCGGTGCGGTTTGTGTCCGAGGGCAGATAGCGGTCCAGCCCCGCCTGGGTGTAGGCCTCGCTGGAGTGGGTGTGGATAATGAGAATCTGCGGTCCATCGGCAGAAAGGCTGATGCCCGGCCCCTCCCGCAGCATCTGGCCGGGGTCGATAAAGTAGCCCGTCTCGTTCTTTATGCTCATGCCGCCCTCGATGGTAGTCTCCAGCACATTGTCGGATGCCTCGGGGAAAAGCGCTTCCTCGGGCCTGCCCGGCTCCATCTCCGGCAGGGAGAGGGCGGAGAGAGTCTCCACCGCCGGCTCACCGGGAGTTTCCACAATGATCTCCCTTGGCGCCGGCGTGAGGAGGATCACGTTCTTCATACGCCCTGCCTCCTGCACAGCCATGTCCTGCCCTGCCGACATGAGCCAGAGCCCCGACGCCGCCATCGCGCTTATCATCATTCTGCTTATCCTGTGCATAGCCTCGCCCCTTAATCAAAATGCTTTGTTAAGCCTATGCAGGAAGGAAAGGATTTAAACCCCTCATCCGACCTCACTTCGTTCGGCCACCTTCCCCCAGTGGGGGAAGGCTTTAAAAGGCTTCCCCCACTGGGGGAAGCTGTCACGAAGTGACTGATGAGGGGTTCCGTTCCCCCTTTTTGTTGCACAATTCACAAAATTTTGTTGAATTACTGCGGCTCTCATGCTATACTGTTGTAAAGTTATGTAACCCTATCATACCCTACAGGAGTGATCCTAATGGCTGAAAGATATAACAAGCTATATTCGCTGCCCGTCAGGCTCTACGCCGCCGGCTCACCGGTAGTTATTTCCGCCGGTGCCCTGCTCAAGGACAACCAGAGCGGCAATGTGCTCTGCCAGCTCAAGTTCCGCAGCATATCCCCCGGCATCATCAAGGCCCTGAAGCTGCTTATTGTGGGCTATGATATGTCCAATGCCGAGGTCTGCCGTGTGGAGCACCAGTATCTGGATCTCAGCATCAAGCGCAACGGTGTTTTCGGCGCCAAGGAGGCCATCCCCCTGCCGGAGCGCAGTGTCCGCTCCTACAAGGCCCAGGTGCTGGCGGTCTTCTTTGCCGATGGCAGCAGCTACTATGCCCGGCCCAACGAGCTGTGGGAGTCTCTGCCGGAGCTGACTGAGCTGAGCACCCGCCTTTTCGACCGGGAGCTTATACGCCAGTACAGGCTGGAGACCACGGAGCAGAGCGAATATGTGCCCATGGAGTACAAGGACCGCTGGTTCTGCAGCTGCGGTGAGATCAATCTGCCTCAGGAAAACTGCTTCAGCTGCGGCATGGAGCTGGAGGATCTTAAATACAAGCTGAACGTGGACGCTCTGCTGGACCACAAGAACGAGCGTCTGAGCCGCGAAGCCTTTGAGGCCAGCCAGAAGGAAAACAGCCGGGAGCGCAGCGCAAGGCTTATAAAGCGCGCGCTGCTGCTTCTGATCCCCGTCCTCATCATTGCAGGCTGTGCCATGTTCATTGTCAGCAGGCTCAACCAGCGCGACGCAAGCTACCAGGCGGCGATGGAGCTTTACAATGCCGGTCAGTACGCTGAGGCCGCCCAGGCCTTTGATGAGCTGGGCAAGTATAAGGAGGCCGAGGCCAAGGCCGACGCTGCCCGGGCCATAATGCTGGAGAGCAATTCCTACGAGAAGGCCAAGAAGTTCCTTGAAAACGGACGTTATGACGATGCATACAATGCCTTTAGCGCCATGGGCAACTATGAGGATGCCGCCACACTGGCACAGGAGTCTCTCTACCAGAAGGCCAAGTCCCTGACCGGAGAAGGGCTCAACGCGGAGGCTCAGCAGCTTTTCCGCGAGCTGGGTGACTACCGTGATTCTGCCCTGCTGGCAGAGCGCTTCCACATGCTGAAGGTGCAGGAGGAAAGCAGCTTTGACGCCCAGTGCAACGGCCCCCTCACCACTACCTTTACTTATAATGTGGACGGCCGGGTCAAGACCAAGACCCTGCTGCTCTCCGCCTACCCCGGCATGAAGGACAGAGTGCTGGAGTACACATGGCACGGTGACGGCAGCTATACCGAAACCGAGGGTGACACTGTGCGCGAGTATGACACCTGGGGCATACTGCAGAGCGAAAACGGCGTCAGCGTGGGCGAGCTGGAGTATGAGTACTATGAAAGCGGCGAGATCCGCTACGTCTGCAAGCTGGCCGTGGACGGCAGCATTGTCTCCGGCACCATGTATGACGAGCAGGGCAATCCCATCGGCATAGCCGATGCTGAAAAGGGTATGTACAGCATCAGCAATGAATATGACGATGAGGGCCGCCTCACAAAGACCGAGACCTTTGACGCCGGCGGCAATTTCCTCTCCCGCACAAGCTATGAGTATGACGAGGAAGGCCGCCTCAAGCGCAGCACCTATATGGACATGGACAACAAGACCGCCGTTGTAAATTACAGCTACGAGCTTTTGTTCGCACCCGAAATGCTGGGCTGATAAGAATAATGTATGGAATGCCTTGCCGCAATATCCTTCGTAGGGACCGCCCTCCCGGGCGGTCCGCTTTACCGTAGCATCCGTCCACGGACCGTCGAGGACGCCGGTCCCTACAAAGCACAGTCCAAAAGCTACACCGTAGGGCGGGGGCTTGCTCCCGCCGCCTGTAGGTTTTGCTGTAATCTGAATCCGGCGGGGGCAAGCCCCCGCCCTACATACTTTGAAATTCCTCTATTTTACATTCTGTTAACTTGACTTGGCACTGCAATCTGTGTTATTATCAACGAGGATACTTTTTTAGCCCATACTCAGGTTCCCCATTTCGGGGGGCCTGAGTTTTATTTTTCCCACCAAAAATTAAAGACATACTTAAGGAGATACTAAGCATGGATTTTGATGTAATTGTAATCGGCGCAGGCCCCGGCGGTATATTCACCGCATATGAGCTGACCAAGCTCAAGCCCGGCATGAAGGTCGCCGTATTCGAAAGCGGCCACGCTCTCAACAAGCGCAAGTGCCCCATCGACGGCGAGAAGATCAAATCCTGCATCAACTGCAAGACCTGCTCTATTATGAGCGGCTTCGGCGGCGCAGGCGCATTTTCCGACGGCAAGTACAATATCACCAACGACTTCGGCGGTACCCTTTATGAGTACATCGGCAAGAAGCAGGCTCTTGACCTGATGAAGTACGTGGACGACATCAACATGCGCTACGGCGGCGAGGGCACCAAGCTCTATTCCACCGCCGGCTCCCGTTTCAAGACCCTGTGCATCCAGCATGACCTGCACCTGCTGGACGCTTCCGTGCGCCATCTGGGCACCGACATAAACTACATCGTGCTGGAAAACATCTATGCCGAGCTCAAGGACAAGGCCGAGTTCTACTTTGACACCCCTGTTGAAACCATCCGCAGCATCGAGGGCGGCTATGAAGTGGTGCTCAAGGGCAAGAGCCTTACATGCCGTAAGTGCGTTGTGTCTGTAGGCCGCAGCGGCTCCAAGTGGATGGAGCAGGTCTGCAAGGAGCTGAAGATCCCCACCAAGTCCAACCGCGTGGATATCGGCGTGCGTGTTGAGCTGCCCGCCACCGTCTTCGCCCATCTGACCGATGAGCTCTATGAGAGCAAGATCGTCTACCGCACCGAGAAGTACGGCGACAAGGTACGCACCTTCTGCATGAATCCCAAGGGCGCCGTGGTCAACGAGAACACCAACGGCATCATCACCGTCAACGGCCACAGCTATGAAGACCCCGCAAAGCAGACCGAGAACACGAACTTCGCTCTGCTGGTGGCAAAGCACTTCACCGAGCCCTTCAATGACTCCAACAGCTATGGCGAGTCCATTGCCCGCCTTTCCAACATGCTGGGCGGCGGCGTTATCGTCCAGCGCTTCGGCGACCTTGTCCGCGGCCGCCGCACCACCGAAAAGCGCATGAAGGCCGCCTTTATCACCCCCACTCTCAACGCCACCCCCGGCGACCTGAGCCTTGTGCTGCCCAAGCGTATTCTGGACGGCATCATTGAGATGATCTATGCT
>JAFQQV010000006.1 GCA_017410425.1 Oscillospiraceae bacterium | reverse complement strand
CTCACGAGATCGCCGGCACCCTCACCGAGTACGCCGCTGCTGAGCTGGGCCTGACCACCGCTACCAAGGTCATGGTTTCCACCGGTGACGAGCACTCCGCATGTGTTGGTGCAGGTCTTGTTAAGCCCGGCATGGTCTGCAACATCACCGGTACTGCTGAGCCCGTTGCAGCTGTTGCTGACAAGCCCCTGCTTGACACCATTTCCGGTCTGGTCGAGACTCACCACCACGCTGACTCCCGCTGGTGGCTGATTGAGAACCCCGGCTTCCTCTCCGGCGGTGCAACCCGCTGGTATCGTGATACCCTGCTGAAGATCGATGACTACAACGTCATGACTCTTCTGGCCTCCAAGAGCCCCATCGGCTCCAACGGCGTCATCTTCCTCCCCTGCATGCAGGGCGCAATGACTCCCACCTGGAACGGCAATGCCCGTGGTACCTTCACCGGTCTGACTCCCTCCCACACCTTCGAGGATCTGACCCGCGCCGTATTCGAAGGCATCTCCTTCGGTCTGCGTGACAACATTGACCGCTTCGAAGAGCTGGGTATGGACTGCTCCTCCGTCCGTATGGTCGGCGGCGCAACCAAGGGCCCCTTCTGGTGCCAGATGAAGGCTGACCTGCTCGGCAAGTCCATCACCGCCACCAAGAGCGCAGAAGGCGCTGCAATCGGTGCTGCAATGCTGGCAAGCGTTGCTGAAGGCAACTTCGCATCCCTGGATGAGGCTGCTGAAGTCATGGTTGAGCTGGGTGCTACCTACACTCCCGATCCCTCCAAGAAGGCTGCATACGACGATGCCTACGGCAAGTACCTCGAGTGCTACAAGGCAATGGAACCCTTCTTCGACAAGGTTTACAAGGAGTAATATCAACAGCCGCAAGGCCGCATGATATAAAACATACCATACTAACCACAAGCGCTGCAGGTTTTACCTGCAGCGCTTTCCTTGTAGACAGAAAACCACGGGCTATGCCCGTGGTTCCAAAAAGGCTACACCTATGAGTAGTTCCGCCGTAGCGGAAAGCCTCCCTCTGATGTACCCTCTGGGGCACAGGCGGGAGGTGTCATTTGCAAAGCAAATGACGGAGGGAGAGAAAGTATTAAAGGAATTTCTCTCCCCCAGTCTCACGCAAGCGCTCGACAGCCCCCTCGTCAGAGGGGGCCAATAAAAGACACCGTTGCCAACTATGTTGGTAGTGGGCTGTGTATGCAAAAAAATTATTCGTAAGCCTTAAGGCTTGGCCAGTTTTAAGCCCTTATAGGGCCAGTGCAAGCCACCCGCTATGCGGGTGGTTTTGACTATCTGCTGAATATACTGCCCTGAGCTCTGGATTTTTATTTTTAGCCTTGACTTTTGATGAAAATAGTGTTAGTGTATATACACGAAATGAGGGAATGCTTATATGACATTGACCCCCTGTTACTGTATCAACCTGCGAAATGCGGCTGCTGCAGTATCTGATATGTATGACTCCTATCTTAAACCCTTCGGACTTACAGTGAGGCAGTACTCTTTGCTCACCTGTCTCGGGCAGATCGGTGAGGCCAGCACAACCTATCTTGCGGATTATGTCTCTTTGGACAGAACCTCCGTGGTGCGCCTTATCAAGCCCCTGCTGGAAAGAGGCCTGATTGAGGATCTTGCTGAGAGTGGGAAAAGAGACCGACGCCTGCATCTTTCAGAGAAGGGAATTGACCTGCTGGAGCAGGCAAAACCGGAATACAAAAAAGCCCATCACGAAATCGAAAACAAACTGGGCAAAGGAAATCTCACATCAATAATGAACATGCTTGAGGTGCTGTAAACAGCGCCTCAAAAAAAGAAAGAATAGTGTATATACACGAAATATCAAGCGCTCTCGGCGCTTTTATAAAAAGCTATATAGTGTATATACACGCAAAAAGCCGGAAGGCACTTCGGTGCATATTATATAAATCAGACACATGAAAGGGGAAAAAACATGAATATCAGAAGTCTTTTTGTCAATGAGTCCGGCAGTGGCGAGCTGCGCAGTGCAATTCTCGGCCATAGCCGTCACAATGCCCGCGAAGAGAGAAAAATGAAGTGCCAGGTCTGCGGCAATGTGCATGTAGGTACCGGCGCGCAGACTCTTTGCCCCGTGTGCAAGAGACCCGGCGCAAATTCCTACATTCTGCTTTGATTGTTCCGGCTTATTAGTTTCCTTATTGTTTTTGAGAAGAAGAGCCAGTGCGGTTTGGTGCCCGCACTGGCTTTTCTTTTGCCTTTGTATATGCTATAATTCGCTATATTATTTTCCGCGGAGGTAATTACCATGCAATTTCTGCTGCTGGCCATACTTTGCAGCTCATCCGTGTCCATCGCCATGCGCGTCGGCACTGACCGGGTGGATAATAACTATGGCCTGCTTACCATGAACTATGTGGTCTGCTCGCTGCTGGCCGCAATCCATGCCGGCTTCAGAATCCTGCCCATAGATACGGGCCTGACCATTACTCTTGGCCTTGGCGCCTTTACCGGCTTTGTCTACCTTGTGGCCTTCGTGCTGATGCAGCGCAATATTGAGCAAAACGGTGTGGTGCTTTCCTCGGTGTTCATGAAGCTGGGCCTGCTTGTGCCAATGGTGGTATCCATCTTCCTTTTTGGTGAGATGCCCGGCGCCATGCAGTGGCTGGGCTTTGCCCTGGCCATTGTTGCCATTGTGATGATAAACTGGAACAGCGGCGATAAGGGCGGCGCATCCTCTGCCATCGGCCTTGTGCTGCTGCTTCTGGCCGGCGGCTCTGCCGATTGCATGAGCAAGGTTTTTGAGGAGCTGGGTCCTGCCGCCATGGCAAACCGGTTTCTGTTCTTCACATTTTTCTTTGCCTTTGTACTATGCCGCGATCTGATGCTCCGCAAGCAGCAGCGCATAGGCAAGAAGGAGATTATCTGCGGCGCTCTTGTGGGCCTGCCTAATTTCTATTCCTCCAAGTTTATCCTCCTTGCGCTGGAGAAGCTGGATGCAGTCATCGTTTACCCCAGCTTCAGCGTTGGCACTCTCTTTGTGGTCACCCTCACCGGTGTTCTGTTTTTCAAGGAGAAGCTGCGTGGCCTCCAGTGGCTGGCTGTTCTGGTGATTCTTGTCTCCCTTGTACTGCTGAATATATAAAAAACAGGCCATCGTCAGAGATGGCCTGTTTTTTATTCGTTATACCATTGGTCCTCGTTGCCGTCGTTTTCCATCTGAGCGGTGATGCTTTTGAAAACAGGCTCCGTCTGGTAGGACATTATCAGACAGCAGAAGCCCGGCAGCAGAGGGATAAGCACAGGCAGCATCCGGCCGATAAGAACAAAAGCCGCCGCCGTAAGAAGCATTATCAATGTGCGGGGGAAGTTTTTTACGCTGAGAAACACAGAAAACTTGAGCGTATCGACGACAGAATTGTCAAACCTTGAGATGTAGGCAAAAAGCCAGGGCAGGGGAATGCAGACCGGAACAATGAGATACTTTGAAATCATTGTCATCACTTTCAGAGCCTCGGGGTCGGTCTGGCTTCGGACAAGGTTGTTTCCCAGCCACAGCAGGATAAGCAGCAAAAACACAAACCATGCCTTGGTGCTGCAGCCGAAGTTGCGGCGGAAGGCAGCAAAAAACTCCCGGCCTGCATGACCGCGGCCGTGGCGCACACACTTGACCATGCAGTAGTACATGGCAGTGCTGGATGCGCCGATAGTGATAATTGGCAGGCAGCAGAGCAGCCACAATATGCCTATATAAATTATATCAAGTGCATTGACAAGACTATTGCCCAGAACGGACAAAAAGGAATTTTTTTCCATGGTTTTTACCCGCCGTATAGTATTTATAGACAAGAGTTTACGCGAAACGACAAGTAAAGTCAATGGAAACGTATATTGACAAACTCAGTGCAAACCCTTAATATTTATATGTAATTTAATTTTATTTGTAATGGAATTTATTACAGGAGGATATAAAATTGAGCTGTGATCTGAAGCAAGTAGCCCGCGACATCCGCTGCAATATCGTTGAATGCATAGGCAGCATCGGCGTGGGTCACATTGGTGGCTGCCTTTCCATTGCGGATCTTCTGGCAGTGCTGTATTTTCAGGAAATGAATGTAGATCCCCAGAACCCCAAAATGCCCGGCAGAGATCGTCTGATCTGCTCCAAGGGTCATGCTGGCCCCGCACTTTATTCCGCTCTCGCTCTGCGCGGCTTTTTTGACAAAGAGCTGCTCCTTACTCTCAACAAGAACGGTACCATGCTTCCCAGCCATTGCGATATGAACAAGACCCCCGGCATCGACATGACCGCCGGCAGCCTTGGCCAGGGCTTCTCCTGCGCCTGCGGTGCTGCTCTCGGCTCCAAGATGGCCAAGGACAACGCAGTTATCTACTGCATCATCGGCGACGGTGAGTCTCAGGAAGGCCAGATCTGGGAGGCTGCAATGTTTGCTCCTGCAAAGAAGCTGGACAATCTGATTGCTTTTACTGACTATAACAAGATGCAGATCGACGGCACTGTCGAAGAGATCTGCGACATCGCACCCCTTGGCGACAAGTGGCGTGCCTTCGGCTGGAACGTTATCGAGCTTGAAGACGGCAACGATGTAGACGCTATTTCCGATGCTGTCAAGGCTGCAAAGGCCAATATCGGCAGCGGCAAGCCCACCATGGTTATTCTCAACACCGTCAAGGGCAAGGGCATTTCCTTCATCGAGGCTCTTGGTGTGGGCAGCCACAGTACAAACCTTAGCGCCGAGGACGTTCAGCGTGCTCTGGCCGAGATAAGAGGGGAGTAATAGTTATGGAAATGAGAGATGTTTTCGCCAAATGCATGGCAGAGATGATGGAGAAGGATCCCAGCATCTGCGTTCTGGACGCTGACCTTGCCAATTCTCACCGTACCCCCGCCCTGTACAAGAAGTTCCCCGGCAGATGCTATGAGTGCGGCATTGCTGAGCAGAACATGGCTTCCATCGCAGCCGGTCTTTCCAGCTACGGTTTCAAGCCCTATATCAGCTCCTTCACTCCTTTTGCAACCCGCCGTATCTGCGACCAGATCGCAATCTCCATCGCCTATTCCCAGCAGAATGTCAAGATCATCGGCTCTGACCCCGGTATCTCTGCTGAGCTCAATGGCGGTACCCATATGAGCATGGAGGACATCGGTGTTCTCCGCTCCATCCCCGGCATGGTAATCTTTGAGCCTGTTGATGAAGTGCAGCTTGGCAAGGCCATGCAGCAGGTCAACGACTATGAAGGCTGCCTGTATATCCGTCTGTTCCGCAAGGTTCAGCCTGTTATCTTTGATGAGAACTATGAGTTTGATCTCTTCAAGGCCGACGTTCTGCGTGAAGGCACTGACCTGACCATCGTTGCCTCCGGCATCATGACCAAGGACGCTCTGGACGTTGCTGAGCAGCTTGCCGGCGAAGGCATCAGCTGTGAGGTCGTCTCCGTCCACACTGTCAAGCCTATCGACAAGGAAACCATTGTTGCTTCCGCCCGCAAGACCGGCGCAGTCGTCACTCTGGAAAACCACAATGTTCTCGGCGGCCTGCACTCTGCTGTGCTGGAAGCACTGGCTGAGGAGAAGGTTCCCGTCACCAAGGTCGGCGTTCCCGATAAGTTCGGCGAAGTCGGCAAGATGCCCTATCTGCGTGAGGTTATGGGCATGACCTATGAGGATTGCCTCCAGCAGGCAAGAAAGGCACTGAGCCTCAAGTAATCAATCAATAAAAAAGCTTCACCGCATTTGCGGTGAAGCTTTTTTATTTTATTATGTTTCAGTCCTCAGCCTTTTTGCGCTTGAGAACAATGCCTGCAGCAGCAATGCCTATGCAGGACAGCAGCATCATGCCGCTCCAGAGGGGGAGATTTGCAGTGTCACCGGTGGGGGGAGCGCTGGCCTTATCCAGTACATAGAAGTAACCGGAGCAGGAGCCGTTCCAGAAGCAGAAGGTGATGCTGTGCTTGCCTTCGGAGAGGGTCTTGAGATAGCTTGCCTTGAGAGTTACAACAGCGGTTTCGTTGTCGGCATCGTGGTAGTAGTTATAGTTATCCATGTCGATAAGCTCACCGTCAATGCGAAGACCGGCAAACTTTGCATAGGGGTCGATAGCCACGAAGCTCAGACCGGAGCTCTTACCCTCGTACCAGTAGCCGCCGCTGCCGGCGGTGATGGCATAGTCGGAGCTGCCAACCAGATTGTAAAGCTTTTCATAGAGCACGGGAGGAACGTTCATCTTCTCAACTTCGCTGAGATTGAGGTATGCAACCCAGACGTTCAGCACCAGCTCACGCTTGAATTCATTGCCGGGATCCAGCCTGTCAGGCAGTCTGGAGATAAGATAGCAAACCTTTTCCAGTCTGCTGCTGGCCAGAATGCTGAGAGTGCCATTTTCGAAAACCACATAGTAGTTGGGGTCAGCAGACTCAAGACTGCCCTGAGTAATGGCATATTTACCTATGTATTCGCCCCATTCGCGGGACATTCTACCGCTGAGGGGGACAGCGTTGTTGCTGCTGGTATATGTGAATACAGGGTCACGCTGGCCGGTGTACTTACTGGCGTTACTGGCGCTAACGTATACAGGAGCGGGAGTAACGGTGTAGTACAGGGTCACACTCTGGCCTTCGTAATCGGTGCCTTCATTACCGACGACTTCTATGCTGTAGGTGCCGGCATTGATCATGTACTCTTCCCTGACAGTGTGGAACAAGCTTCTGATGTCTTTTCCACTCTCGTCAAGAACAGTGAGATAAATGTCGGGCAGATGGTTTTTACCGGGAGCATATTCACCGCTGTATTTGTTGAGGGATGCGGTGAAGCCATTGCCTTCGGCAGGCTTCTTATCTTCTTCCTTATCTTCCTCGGGCTCTTCAGGCTGCTCGGGTTCGTCGGGCAGAAGCTGATCCAGAATATCCTGCAGCTGCTGTTCGGCCTGCTTCTGGGCGTCCTCAATAAGCTTCTTCTGAGCTTCCAGCTGGGCCTGCTCAATCTGCTGCATGAGATCGGCAAAGGGGTCATACTCATCTGCAAATGCAGACATAGAGAATACGGATGCCATCATGCACAGGCAGAGAACGAGACTTAAAATTCTCTTCATCTTCATAATCTTTTCCTCCTTGAAGCAGAGATACTCGCCTGATAATTTAAACAATACAGAAACAAATAAAAACTAATTAAGACAAAAAAGTTTCCATAACATATAAAAATTAAAGAAATACAGGACTTTAGTTTCTAAATTATACCTTAAATAGCAGAATAAAGCAATCCCTTTCAGGCAAAATTAAGTTTTGATCTGTATGATAACTTGCCTGCTTGAAAAGCGTCTTTAACTGTGATAGCTTTTATATATTAATATGTAAAGAAGTGATACTGTGAAACGCTGCATAATAATCGCCGGCGGCGACTATGCGCCCATCGGGAAAATAGGGGAGACTGACTATGTCATCGCCTGTGACCGGGGCTATGAGCACGCCCTGCGTGAAAATATTCTGCCCCAGCTTCTGATGGGGGACTTTGATTCCTACTCCGGTGTTCTGCCCGAAAATATCCCGGTGGAGCGCTTCAAGGTGGAGAAGGACGATACCGACACCATGCTTGCCATCCGCAAGGCGAAGGAGCTGGGCTGCGATGCTGTGCGTATCTGCTGCGGCATAGGCGGTGGACGGCTTGATCATCTCTATGCCAATTTTCAGTCCCTGGCCTTTGCTGTCAATGAGGGCATGGAGGCGGAGATGGAGGATGAAAAGAGCTATATCCGCGCTCTCGGGCCGGGCAGCTACCTGATAGAAGAGCGACCGGGCTGCAGCCTTTCCCTCTTCTCTATGACTGAGTGCTGTGAAAATGTCTGCATCTCCGGCAGCAAGTATGAGCTGCAGGGCGGCAGGCTGGAGTACAGTTTTCCCTTGGGCGTCAGCAATTCCTTCCGGGGCGATGTGCGCCTGAGCTTTGACTCGGGAGTGATGCTCCTGATGTGCTGCAAGGGTGGCTGAGTATGCACAGTCTTAGCGAAGTCCGGGCCGAGTACGACAGGCTTGACAAGCTGCTGGGGATAGACACAAGCCATGTTGAGCTTAAGATTTCCAGCCGCGCTGTGCGCCAGCTTGGCAGCTTCCGCGCCTCCAGGCCGCCTTGCATCACGCTGTCTTCACTTGTGATGGGCGATGATGCACTTTTTATGGACACCATCCGGCACGAGTATGCCCACGCTGCGGTATATATCATGTACCCCGGTGAAAAGCACGGGCATGATAAGGTGTGGAAAGATATCTGCCGCCGAATAGGCTGCAGGCCCCAGAGCCGCACAGCCCTTAGCGATGAGGCGGAAAAACTACGGGAACAGAAGATAAAATATATCATCCGCTGCAAAGTCTGTGGTCGTGAGAGCGGCTATGTCCGCCGGGGCAAGGCTGTGGACATGCTGCTGCAGGGCCGGGGCCGCCGCCTCAGATGCACCGGCTGCGGAAAGAGCAGCTTTGAATTGTTTGTAAAATAATAAAAGGCTCACTCTGACGAGGGAGCCTTTTAATAAATAAGCTTTTTTACTTTGCCTGACCCAGCAGATCCAGAATGGAGCTGAGAGCTTCGCCGGTTTCGCCCTTGCCGTCGCCCAGCAATGAGCCCAACAGATTGCTGGCAGCGCCGCCTTCACCCAGCAGGGAGCTGGCTGCAGCGCCCAGCACGGCGCTTTTTTCGCCCTTGAGTATGGCCATGGCGGTCTTTTTGGTGTCGCTGTCAGCCTCGCGGTAGAGCTCAACCAGCTTTTTCTCCGTAGCGGTGACCTGCATGGATTTCTTGCTGCCGGAGGATGAGGAGCTCTTCTTCTTTGCGCTGGAGCTGCTGCCCTTGGCGGCGTCCAACAGGGACTTCTGGGTTACGCCGGTGGCCTTGGCAATCTCCTTGAGGGCGGCCTGAGTCAGGTCCTTTTCGCCCCGCTCGGCCTTGCTGATGTCAGCGGCGGAAACGCCCTTGACCTTCCTTGCCAACTGTTCCTGAGTAAGCCCGGCCTCGGTGCGGGCCTCTTTTATAAGAGTTCCTACTTTCTTTGCCATGTACATCACTCCTTGAATTTTTTGTCTTTTTTCAAGCATAACACAGCATCGGTTGTGGCGCAAGAAAATAGCGAAAAAATACGAAAAATAAAAAGCAAATTCGTAAATGTATATATTGTAAAAGCAAGCCTGAAATGCTATCATGTTGATAGGAAATAAATACAGGAGGTTCTCCCTATGAAAATATACAATGCAAAGGTTTTCCACAATGGCAGCTTCAGCAAGAGCGCCATCAGCTTCGGCGATAAAATAGAAGGCTTTGATGTCAATGAGGGCATCGACGCCAGAGGCGCCTACATTATCCCTGGCCTTATTGATGTTCACACCCACGGCGCCATCGGCATTGACGGCAGTGACTGTGTGGCAGAGGAAGTGCCTCAGCTCGCCCGTTACTATGCCCAGCGCGGTGTCACCGCATGGCTCTTTACTACAATGACCATCTCCCGCGAGGAGCTGGAGCGCCAGATGCACGTTGTGCGCGGCTATGAGCGCGCAGATGACGGCGCAAAGCTTGCCGGCGTCCATCTTGAAGGCCCCTTCCTTTCCTATGCAAAGCGCGGCGCCCAGAAGGCCGAGGCTCTTCAGCGTCCCAATATTGAAATGCTCCGCAGCCTCAACGAAATCAGCGGCGGCAAGGTAAAGCTTATCACTGTTGCTCCTGAAATCGAAGGCGCATTGGACTTTATCCGTGAGGCCAAGGATGTCTGCACCGTGTCCCTGGGCCACAGCACCGCAGACTATGATGCTGCAATGAAGGGCTTTGAGGCCGGCGCCACCCACGTTACCCATCTTTTCAACGGCATGCAGCCCTTCCATCACAGAGATCCTGGCCTCGTTGGCGCAGCTCTGGATGCCGGCGCCTATGTGGAGCTTATCTGTGACGGTTTCCACATCCATCCCGCAATGATCATGGCGACCTATAAGATGTTTGGCGAAAAGCTGATTGTTATCAGCGACTCCCTGCGCTGCGCCGCCATGCCCGACGGTCAGTATGACCTGGCAGGTCAGGACATTGTTGTGAAAAACGGCCAGGCACGCCTGCTGGACGGCACCATTGCCGGCTCCTCCAGCAACCTGCTTGAAGAGCTGAAGAATGTTGTCAGCTACGGTATGCCCCTTGAGGATGCCGTCAGGGCCATGACCGAGACTCCTGCAAAGGATCTGGGCCTTGATGATATCGGCGTTCTTGAAGAGGGCAGAAGTGCAGACTTCATCGTGCTGGATGAAAATTTCAATCTCCTTGCCACCATTATCGACGGCAAGCTTGCCAACGGCTCTCTGGACTTCTGAAATAAAGATTGATTATAAAACGAAAAAGGTGGTTTATACCACCTTTTTCGTTTTATATTGCGCGGTGCTGGGCTTTGTGCTAAAATAAAATCGTATTACTGTAAACATTCGCAAAATCAAAGGTGGTTGAAAACATGAAAAACGCAACTACAAATCAGAAGATAAAATATACCATTGATAAAAAGAGCTTCTTTGGCCACAGCGCCATTCTGCTCATGGCTATGGCTGCCATCTTCCGCGTCATCGGCTGCTGGGGCTACTGGAATGATATGCTGACTTTCGTCATGCATGTTATTATCCCTGTTGCCAGCTGCCTGATGCTGATCCTCTGTGTCAGCTTCCTTGGCAAGAAGGGCTTTTTCCTCTCCTGTGTCCCGGTGGTTCTGGGCGTAGTTTTCTTTATCTATAAGGCCTTCAGCTTTGAAAGCCGCATCCATATGCTGCTTTGCATCCTGCTTTATGTTGTGGTTGCTGTTCTCTACACCGGTACTGTTATCGGCAGCATCCATACCAAGTGGCTTCTGCCGCCGCTTTTTGGCCTGCCCTTCATTTACCACATTGTGCTTGAGGATCTGCCCGCTCTGTCCAATACCGAGGTGCCGGTTACTTTTGCTGCCGGTATGCAGGAGATGAGTGTGCTGTGCATCATGGCAGCCCTTTTCTGCGTGGGTATGGGTCTTAAAAAGCATGTTATCTCCACCGAGACTACCATTGTGGCCGAGCCTGCCATTGCAGAGCAGCCTGTGGGAGAAGCGGTTCCCAGCCCTGTTGTGGAGCCCACTGTCAGCGAGACTGCGCCCCAGTGCTCCGTGGTGGACGGCCAGATGCAGTGCGAGGGTGAGCCTGTGATTGCAGAGCCTGCTTTCCCAGAAGCTGCTGAGACGGCTGAGGAGCCTGTGCTTCCTGTGAACGAGGGTGTAAATGAAAAATAAACCTGTATCGCACAGGGCAAAAAGCCCTGTAAAACGGACAGGGACCAGAATAAAGAGAAGAAGCCGCAAGTCTAAGGTATACATTATTTGCCTGAGCCTTGCAGCCATTATCCTGCTGGCTACGGCATTTATACTTAAGACCGTGTCTGAGCATCAGGCCTATAATGAATATATGAAGCAGGCCCAGGAGCTTTATTACCGCAGCGACTATGACAATGCCCTTGTGGTTCTCCGCAAGGCGGACTCGCTGGAGAAAAATGAGGAGTGCGGCTTTCTGATGGCGGCATGCTACGAGGCCCAGGGCAACTACGCAAGAGCTCTGGAAGTGTTACGGGGTATGGATACGAAAAATCCCACCGTCTCCGCCCGCATTTCATCTATAGAGTCCTTCCGGAAAACGCTCAGCGATTCTGAGAAGATTATGGTTGCCGGCCGGCAGTATTCAGCTACGACCACCAGTCTGGTTTTGGATAATATGGCTCTCAACGATACGGCGCTGGAGGAGCTGGTGCAGCTTTACTCGCTGGAAAGCCTCTCTTTGGCGGGCAATTCTCTCAGCAATATTTCACCCCTGTCAAGCCTTGGCGGATTGACAACGCTGAACCTGAGCGGCAACAGGATAGAAGATATCTCTGCCCTTGAAAATCTCGGCGCGCTGAGGACTTTGTACCTTGATAACAATCCCATAAAAGACCTGAGTCCGCTGTATGGCATGAGCTCTCTCAGCAGCCTGAGCATAAAGGGCATCGCCATCACTGAAAGCCAGCTCAAGTCTCTCTCCCGGGCTTTGCCCAACTGTGCCATCCACAGTGAGACTGCCCAGGCAGAGCTGCAGGACATAAGTTTCGGCGGTATGACCTTCAAGTCCGATATTACCGAGCTTGATCTGAGCGGCATGGGCCTGAGGGATATCTCCGGAATAAGCGGCTGCGAGAATATCACAAAGCTCAATCTCAGCGGCAATGAGATAAGTGATCTGAGTCCGCTTATGAACTTGCCGCGCCTGGAGTGGCTGGATATTTCCAATACTCAGGTCAATGATCTTCGGCCTCTGATGGGCATTGATACTTTGACCTTCCTCAATGCTTCCGGCTGCAATGTGAACAGCACCTCTGCCTTTTCCATGATGAACGGCCTGCAGCAGCTTTATCTGGACGAAAACCCCATCAAGGATTTTGCCGGCTTAAGAAAGCTGAAAACACTTAATGTTCTGGGCCTCAATTCCACCGGCCTTGACGACAGGGGGCTTGAGTATCTGCATTCCCTGTCGCTGCTGACCACGCTGCACATTGAGAATAATCCCGCTGTAAGCGGCGAGGCGGTGGATGCTCTGCGCGCCTATCTTGGCAATTGCAACATCAAGCATTCCGAGCTTGCCTATATCGTGGACTTTGACAATCACGCCGTGCAGACCGATGCTGTGGAGCTTTCGCTTCCCGGCCAGGCAATTGTGGATGTCAGCGGCCTTATGCGCCTGAATAAGCTGGAAACTGCGGATCTCAGCGGCAACTTTATCAGCAATATCTATCCTCTGCAGAGTGCGGAATGCCGCTTTACGCTGAAAAAGCTGAACCTGCGCAGCAACAACATAAGTGATGCTACCCCCGTGTCCATGCTGTTGAATATTGAAGAGCTGGACCTGGGCTACAACAATATAAACTCTGAGCTTCCATTCCTGCGCCTGTATACTCTCAAGCGCCTTGTCCTCACCGGCAACCCCCTCACGGAGGATCAGATAAAGACCCTTCGCAACACACTGGTGGACTGTGAGATAATTTTTTGAGTTTTGCGTCAATATTTACAAAAAATTCTTCTCAAGGAAGAAAATGTGTGTTATAATTAAATAACAAAAGGCGTTAACGACGTTTTTTGATTGGCATAAACGAAAGGAGTTGTCACGAATGAAGTTCACTTTCACCGAAAAAAGAATGGATTCCTCCGCAGACCTGCGCGCCTACGCCATCAAGAAGATCAGCAAGCTCGACCGTCTTTTTAAGACCGAGGGCGAAGCCTATGTAACCTTCAGTATTGAGCGCGGCCGCTTCCTCGCTGAGATTACCATCAATTCCAACGGCATGTTTTACAGGGCAAGCGAACTGACCAACGACATGTATGCCTCTGTGGACTCCGGTGTCGCAGCCATCGAACGCCAGATCCGCAGAAATAAGACCCGCCTTGAGAAGAAACTCAGAGAAGGCGCACTGGAGAAAGATATCTTGCCTGTCTATGCTCCTGTCGAGGATGAAACCGAGGCAGAAGAAGAGTTCAAGATCGTTCGCAGAAAGAGCTTCTCCATCAAGCCCATGAGTGTTGAAGAGGCTATCCTCCAGATGAACCTGCTGGGCCATGAGTTCTTCGTGTTCCGCAATATGGACGAGGATGAAGCTGTCTCTGTCGTTTACAAGCGCAAGGCTGACGGTTACGGTCTTATCACCGATGACGACTCTGATGAGGATTAAAACTCGATAATAAACAATAGCACCGGGGATTTATCCCCGGTGCTTTTTTTATAGCCTCTCTTCTGTAGGGAATGCATTTATGCATTCCGGAAAACATGGCGGAAGGGATAAATCCCTTCCCTGCAAAACGCGCTTTGCATATAAGGGATGAATATATCACCCTTGCAAGCTCCGCTCCCATGGTTTATAATATTTCGAGAAAATTTACAGGATACGGTGTTTTTTATGGATGAGAATACTATCGGAAAGCTTTATATAGTCGCAACCCCCATCGGCAATTCCCGTGATATGTCTCCCCGCGGCAAGCAGATCCTCACTGATGTGGACATGATCGCCGCCGAGGATACGCGCCGTTCCATGGTGCTGCTGGGCAAGCTGGAGATACGCAATAAGCTTGTCTCCAACCACAAGTACAATGAGTACGGCAAGGCCAAGTACTTTATAAATGAAATGCTGGCCGGCAAGTCTGTCGCCGTCATTACCGACGCCGGCACCCCCTGCATCTCAGACCCCGGCAATGAGCTTATCAAGGCCGCCGTCGAGGCCGGCATCCCCGTTATCGGCGTGCCCGGCTGCTGTGCTGCAGTTACCGCCCTCTCCGTCTCCGGCTTTGACCTCAGCTCCTTCATGTTCTATGGCTTCTTCCCCAGAGAGAATGTGGAGCGCCGCAGACTTTTGGAGAAGATGCGCCATGGTGACACCAAGACCTTCGCGCTCTATGAGTCTCCCAAACGTATTATGGAGCTGGTGGACTTTTTCATCGAGCAGAATGCCGGTGTGCGCCTGTGCCTCTGCAACGACCTTACCAAGCTCCATGAAATGAGCTTCCGCGGCACACCCAGCGAGGTCAAGGATCAGCTGCTGGCCAAGGGCAATTATGACAAGGGCGAGTATGCTGTTGTTATTGAGATTGACAACGACTATATCTTCAACAAGGTTGAGCATACCGTCACCGCCGAGGCTATGCTGGTGGACGCTATGGTGTCCAGGGGCATAAGCTCCAAGGAGGCCGTTGCCGCCGTTATGGCAGACGAGAATAATTCCTACTCAAAAAACGAACTGAAGGCTGCCGCGCTGAATCTCAAGCGCCTTTTCGGTGGCTGATATGGGAAGACTTCTGCAGGATCTTTCTGCGGCCCTGCCACGGCTGCAGAAGGCTGTGTTCTCACAGCCCATTGACAAGCTCTCCGACAGCAAGGTTATCCTGCGCCCGGTGAGTATCAAGGGCGAGCTTCGCTATCAGGCGGAGAGCTTCAGGGACAACAAGGCCTATCATAAAAACTACAGCGAGGCCGAGCTTTTAAGCTATGCCGAGGCTCAGCTTGAAGGCCGTTACCGTCAGGTGCTGATCGCTGAGAATACTGGAAGCAGCCAGTATAATCTCAAGCAGAACGGCAGCTATAAAAAAACCGGCAGCGCTGCGGCTCTGCCCCGTCCCGGCGGCAGCAGCGCCCACAACCGGGAGAAGGAGTATATCCTTAAAGAAGGGGAGAATATTCCCGCTCTGGTTGATCTGGGCGTCTTCACCAAGGACTTCAAGGTGGTCCGCTCCAAGTACGATAAGTACAAGCAGATAAACCGCTTTGTGGAGCTGGTGGCTCAGGGATTTGCCGGGGAAGATCGGGATGAGATCAGCATTCTGGACTTTGGCTGCGGCAAGAGCTATCTGACCTTTATCCTTTATTATTACTTTGCCGAAAAGCTTAAAATGAAAACCCGCATCATAGGCTACGATCTTAAAAAGGACGTGGTGGAAAATTGTGAGGCCATCGCCAGAAACTATGGCTATGAGGGACTCAGCTTCCAGCTTGCGGATGTTACAAAGGACAAGCTGGCCGACACCCATATCGACATGGTGGTGACTCTGCATGCCTGCGATGTGGCTACCGACTATGCCCTGGCCTACGCCGTAAACAGGGGAGTAAAGCATATTTTCTCCGTGCCCTGCTGTCAGCATGAGATCAATTCCAGCATCCGCAAGGGCGGAGAGCTGGACATCCTGTTGGAGTACGGCATCATAAAGGAACGCGTTGCCGCCCTGCTGACTGACTCCATCCGCGCCGCTGTGCTGGAGGACAAGGGCTACAATGTGGATATGATCGAGTTTATAGATTTTGAACATTCCCCCAAGAATATTATGATCCGGGCCAGACATACCGGCAAGCGCCGCGCCGGCGGCCGGGAGAAGGCCGAGGCGCTGCGTGATACCTACGGCTTCAAGCAGAGTCTTCTTGATCTGGTGGAGAGAGATAAAAGTCCCGGCTGATATGGAGAAAAGACATGGATAAAAACACAAACGAAAATAAACTGGCCTGGAAGCTGCTGGTGAAAGTAGCCAGGATAGTCGCCAAAGCAAAGCTTGGCTTCAAAGGGGAAATTTACGACCTGGAAGGCCCCTGCCTTGTGGTGGCAAACCATGTCACCACCTGGGACGCGATAGTCATGGCTGCAAGCTTTCCCAATCATCCCGTGCATTATGTGGCCAGCGAGCATCTTTTCCGCCATGGTATTCTTTCGCGGGCCCTTGAATGGCTCGTAGCACCCATTCCCCGCCGTAAGGCCAGCACCGCTGCCGACACTGTTATGAAGTGCCTGCGCAGGCTCAAGGCCGGTCAGGTGGTCTGCCTCTTTGCTGAGGGAGAAGCCTGCTGGGACGGTGTCAGCATTGACATTTTCCCCGCCACCGGTAAGCTTGCCCGCACCTCCGGCGCAACGCTGATGACCTACAGGCTGGAGGGTGGCTATCCCACCGTGCCCCGCTGGACCAAGAAAATCCGCAAGGGTGAGATGTATGGCCGCATTGTGGGCGTGTACAAGCCTGAGGAACTGAAAAAAATGAAGCCCGATGAGATCACCGCCCTTATAAACCGTGACCTCTATGAAAACGCATGGGATCGCCAGCGTCAGCAGCCTGTGAAGTTCAGGGCCAAAAACCTTGCCGAGCATATTGAGTGCGGCTTCTTCGTCTGCCCCAAGTGCGGCGGAGTTGATACTATCCGCGGCCTTGGTAACCATGTTACCTGCTCCTGCGGCTGGGATGTGGTCTACACTGAGGAATGCTTCCTTGAGCCTGCCGATCCCTTTGAGGATCTGCAGCAGTGGGACAAGTGGCAGCGCGAGAAGTTTATCTCCATGGACTTTCCGGAGGGAGAGCTTATGTTCTCCGATGATGGCCTGAATCTCAAGGAGATCGACGAAAAGCACGGCGAAAAGCTGCTGCATACCGGCAAGCTCTGCCAGTATCCCGATGGCATAGAGTGCGGCGGATACCGCTTTGCCTATTCCGATATTGGTCATATGTCCATGGTCAAGATGAAAATTTTGCTTTTCACCATGGGCGATAAATATTATGAGATCCGCTCCAACGGTGAGCCCTGCCTGAGAAAGTATCTCATGGCCTGGGATCGCTACCAGGCACTGAAAGATTAAAGTATATTGAATCCGCCGCGCAGAAAATGCGCGGCGGATTTTTTTCTATCACGTAAAAAAGCATTCCCATTATCCCGGAACTGTAGTATAATTCAGTTTAATAAAAATCAGACAGGCGGGAAAAAGAGTGAGAAAAATATCCACACAGAAATTTTCAGGACTGCTTGAGGGGATGGGGGTTTATCTTATCCTCGGCCTTTTGTTGGTCTTTATGCTGCTGCTCTGTCTCTCGGCCTATACAGAGACCAGCTATCTCAACACCAACAATATCTCCGGCGAGAATATTGACATCTATGCCGATAATATCTTCCTCAACGCAATTTTGCTGGTACTGGCCATCTGCCTGCTGTATATCCTATACCACTATACCGACTTTCTTGATACCCGCCTGCTGGAGCTTATCCTTTTTGGCTGGATGTTCTTCTTCGGCTGCCTGTTTATAATGACAACAAAGCTTGCAGCCCCTGTCTACAGCGATTCCTTTATACTCACCAATTCAGCCATGGAGGCCGCCGAGGGCGAGTATTATAACATGGGCAGCTACTTTGCCCGCTTTCCCTTCCAGCTGGGCTATGTGCTCTACTGCGAAATTTTCTTCCGCGCCATGCTGCTTGTGCTGCCCGGCCTGCCCCAGGGCTATTATTATCTCGCTCTGCAGGGTGTCAATCTCCTCTGGCTCATGCTCAGCTACTATGCCCTTATCCGCATCACCAAGCTTATGGTTTCCGATGCCCGTGTCCATAAGCTCTGCCTTGTGCTGATGCTTCTTTCTCTGCAGCCTTTGATGAGCTGCACCTTCCTCTACGGCAATATCCCCGCTTTCAGCTGCGGCTGTGTTGCGGTATGGATGTTCCTGCTGTTTATAAAGCAGGGGAGGATTGGCTTTGCTCTTATCTGCGCGCTCAGCCTCAGCCTTGCGGTCTGCCTCAAGCTGAATCTTATGATCTTCCTTGTGGCCATCGGCGGCGTGTGGTTTGTGGAGCTTGTGAAGAAGTTTTCCCTGCGCTCATGCCTCTGCCTTGTGCTTGCTGTAGTCTGCGTGCTGAGTATAAGCAAGCTGCCCCAGGCTATATATGAAAAGCGCAGCGGCTATGATTTTGGTGAGGGTATTCCCATGCTGGGCTGGCTTGCCATGGGTATGAGCGAAGGCCATGCCGCTGCCGGCTGGTATAAGGAGGACCATACAGTCACCGCTTTCAAAGAAAGCGGCAATGACCCTGTGGCCACCGGCGAAAAGGCCAAGGCCGTCATCCGTGAGCGGGCTGAATTTTTCGCCAATGATAAAAAAGAGGCTCTGCGCTTCTTCTCCGAAAAGCTCCGCAGCCAGTGGAACGAGCCCAGTTATGACAGTATCTGGCTCAACCAGGTTTTCCTCAGCTTCAGCGAAAAGGGCGGCCTGTACTCCTTTTTCTGCGACAAGGGCCAGAGGCTTACCATGAGCCTTATGAACCAGCATCAGCAGCTGGTCTTTCTCGGCGTGCTGCTCAGTATTCCCGCCCTTATCAAAAAGCGGGATATATTGAGCTGTATCCTGCCGCTCATTATCCTTGGCGGCCTTATGTACCATCTGCTTTTTGAGGCCAAGAGCCAGTACGCTCTGCCTTACTTTATCCTCATGCTGCCGGTGGCAGCGGCGGGCCTTGCCGCCTTCTTTGAACTGCTCAAGAAAAAACTTGCCTGATACGGAGACATTTTCCCGATGAACCACAGTAAAACTTCTTATATGGACAGGCTCTGGCTCTGGCTGTGCAATCTTTTTGCGGAGAACAAAGTGCAATTCCTCTCTGCCTTTATTGCGGGCCTTGTCTGCCATGGCTATGCTTTTACCAATAAGCTTGTAAACCATGACGAGATTGAGTCCCTTTTTGGCAAGGGTGCCACAATCACCTCAGGCCGCTGGGGCCTGGAGCTGGTGAAGGCCCTGTTTCCGGACTGGTCCATGCCCTGGATTTACGGCCTTGTGAGCGTCCTGCTCATTTCCGCCGCAGTCTGCCTTATAATCCGCATCCTTTCAATCCGCACAAAGCCCATGCAGATTCTGCTTTCGGTGCTGGTGCTCAGCTTCCCCAGCCTCACCGGAAACTTCGGCTTCATGTTCACAAGCTCCGCCTATGCTCTCAGCTTCTTTCTGGCGGTACTGTTTGTGCATGAATATCTCAAGGGCGGCTGGCTTCATACAGGTATAAGCATCGTCTGCCTTGTTTTTGCCCTGAGCATGTATCAGGCTTATATATCCGTTGCCGCCAGCATCCTTGTGCTTTTGATGATCGCAAAGGCGCTGGACGGAATAAGTGTCAGGGACAATGTGCTCTTTGGCATCAAGTCACTCCTTGTTATGGGCCTTGCCATTGCAATCTATATGGCAGGCTGCCTGCTGGTGTTCAGAATCACCGGCGCGGAGTTCAACAGCTATGTGACCGAGAACGTAAAGGGCGATGTGAGCATCATCCGCCGGGTGCGCATGGCCTATGACGCCTTTTTCTACGTTTTCCAGTTCAGAAATTTCTACATCATCTCCACCGAGCTTTCAAGGTATATCCACATTGCCCTTGGCCTTGTTGCCATCTGTGGCCTTGCTGTGGGCAAGAAGCCTCTGAGCGTTATCATGGCTGCATTTCTCACGGCCCTTCTGCCGCTGAGTATCTGCTGCATGTATCTTATCATGTCTCAGGAGTCAATCCACACTCTGGTCATGTACAGCTTTGTGGCGGTGTATATGCTGCTTGCTCTTGTGCTGGAGCGGCTGCAGGGCCGCTATGCCTGCTGGCTTCGTGATGGCTGCTGCCTGCTTCTTGCAATAGTGGCGGTGAGCAATATCTACTTTGCCAATATGGTCTATCTCAAGATGGACCTGCAGTACGAAAATGCAAGCTCCTTTTATACCACGCTCATAAGCCAGGTCAAGCAGACCGAAGGCTTTGATGAACATAGCCGCCTTGCTATAATCGGCCGGCAGGATAATCTGCTGCATCAGTTTCCTGAGCTTGATACGGAGCTGCTGCTGGGGCCTTCCAGAGACCTTGTGAACATCTACTCCAGGGAAAACTTCATAAAGTATTACCTGGGCTTTGATATTCCCTTCGCCTCCGAGTCGGAGCTTTCGGCTCTTGAAGAGGATACAAGGGTTCAGGCCATGGCCGAGTACCCATATTATGGCTCGGTGCAGAATATTGACGGCTGCATCGTTGTGAAATTAGGATGAGGAGGATTTTTATTATGAAGAAGATTGTTTTTGTTATTCTGGTTCTGGCGCTCTGCCTGTGCTGCGCCGCCTGCGGCGGGGAAGAAGCCCCTGCTGCTACCCCTGTTCCCACTGTGGAGCCTACTGTTGAGCCCAGTCCCGAACCCACTCCTGAGCCCACGCCCACCCCTCCCGTGCTTGAGAATTTTGATCTCAGCGGCAACTGGCAGGGCACTTGGGAAGTCTTTGGCTGCACCGGAGCCTGGGCCCAGATGGAGGGCTTTGGCTGGGATGCCTTTGCCGAGATAGGCGAGGACAGCATCTTGCTCTGGGATGCGGATATTCCCAAGGAAACCGGCCTTGCCCAGTTCAAGCTGGAGGATGCCGAACCTATTGAGCGCATTGTTGAAGGCAGATTTATGGATAACCAGATTAACCCTGAGGACTACAGCATGAAGCTGGAGCTGGATGAGGAAGGCCGCCTTCTGACTATCCGCGGCAACTATGTCTCCGAGCGTAACGGCAGCTTCAGCTTGGTGGTCTACCTGCGTGAACAGAAATAATCAAGCTTATGAATGATATGAGAATCATTGATATGCACTGTGATACCCTGCTGGTGCTGCGTATGACCGGCAGGAATCTGGATGAGATTGATGCGCATATCAATGTGGAAAAGCTCCGCCGGGGCGGGGCAATGCTGCAATGCTTTGCAATCTTTACCCCCACCGGCCCGGAGGCCAGGATTTACCGTCTCAGTGAAAGCCCATGGGAGTATTTTCTGAATACAGCCCAGCTCTTTGAAAATCAACTGCAGCGCTGCAGCGCAGAGCTTGCCCCCATGCGCTCCATGGCGGAGCTGCGCCGTAATATGGCTGAGGGGAAAATTTCCGCTATGCTGACTCTGGAAGACGCAGTCTGTATCGATGGGGATATCTCCCGGGTTCAGACCCTCTATGACAAGGGTGTCCGCATGGTGACCCTGACATGGAACTATGAAAACTCCCTTGCTTATCCCAACTCTCCTGATCCCGAACTTCACGCAAAGGGACTCAAGGATTTTGGCATTGAGGCTGTAAGCGAGATGAACCGCCTCGGCATGATTGTGGACGTCTCCCACCTTTCAGAGGGCGGCTTTTACGATGTGGCCCACCACAGCACAAAGCCCTTTGTGGCCTCCCACTCCTGTGCCCGGGCTGTGTGCGAGCACAGCCGCAGCCTGACGGATAAACAGCTCCGTACTCTGGCTGATTGCGGCGGCGTCTGCGGTGTGAATTTCTACTCTGCCTTTTTAAGTCCGGAGTCTGAGTATTCCCGCAATGAGGAGATACTGCTCCATATGGAGCATATTGTAAATAAGGCCGGTGTTGAGTCTGTGGCCCTTGGCTCTGATTTTGACGGTATCAGCTGCGGCCTTGAAATGAAGGACTATGCCGGCATGGCCCGGCTTTCCGAGCTTATTGCCGAGCGTTTTGGTGCGGATAATGCCGACAGGATACTTCACGGCAATGCCCTTAGAGTTTTTGGCGATGTTTTGAACTGAGGAAGCCTATGGAATACGGAAGCGAATATGATTATCTGTCAAACCGGGACTTCCTCCGGGATGAGGATACAGACTTTGTGAAGCCGGACTGGCAGCTTTACCGCAGCGGTCGTGATGCACTCAAGGCCTTTGCCCGCATTGCCGGGCGCAAAAAGGTGCTTATTCCAGCCCTCTGCTGCGATTCCATGGCCCTGCCCTTTGAGCAGAACGGCTATGAGGTCACTTACTACAAACTCAATCGTGATCTTAGCGCCGACATGGATGATGTTCGCCGGAAGCTTGAAAAAGGCGCAGTACTTTTGTATATGCGCTATTTCGGCATCCCCGCATTTGCTGAAGATGAGCTGCACAGCCTGAGGGCGACAGGAGAGGACATCCTCTTTATCGAGGACAGGACTCACGATATTCTTACACCACGCCATGAAACCGGCTTCCAGCCGGAGGCCACTATGGCAAGTCTCCGTAAGTGGACGGCTCTGCCCGATGGCGGCATGCTTTGCACCGGCCTTGGCGTTTATCCCGGCGAAAGCGATGGTCGTTTTGCCGCTATCCGCAGAGAGGCCATGAAGAAAAAAAGCCGCTATCTTGAAAACGGCGACAAGGCGCTCAAAGCGGAGTACATGCATGAAATGGCTGAGGCAGCCCGGCTTCTGGACGAAGCTGCTGCCCCTGTGAAAATGGGTGAGGCGGAGGAGTCGCTGCTGCGCCGCATAGACTTTGAGGCTATGATGCAGCGGCGCGTGGACAATGCCCTCTATCTGCAAAGCCTGCTTGAGCCAATGGCAGAGGCGGGCAAGCTTCGCTTTATGTGTGAGCATCCGCAGAACAGCACCCTGTATTTCACCGTCTATCTGGAGGACAGAAACCGTGTCCACCGCGCTCTTATCGATAAGGCCATCTATGCTGCCGTCATCTGGCCCCTGCCGGAAAAAGCAGCCGAGCTTTGCGATAATACAGTTTATGTAAACCAACATATGCTTGCCATACCCTGTGACCACCGCTGCAGCAGGGAGGATATGGACTTTATTGCTGCGGTACTGAAAGAAGCATTGGAGAAATAGAATGAGCGAAATTACACTGCACAGCGGCCGCCCTGCCGATAGCCGCATCGAGAAGGAAGCGCGCTGCTACAGCCTGCTTGAAAGCCTTGGAATTGAGTTTCAGCGGGCCGACCATGACTTTGCCGACACCATTGAAGCCTGCCATGAGGTTGAGAAGGTGCTGGGCTGCGAGATCTGCAAGAATCTGCTGCTGACAAACCGGCAGATGACGGATGTATACCTGCTGCTTATGCCCGGTGACAAGCCCTTCAAGACAAAAATACTCTCAAAGCAGATAGGCTCCGCCCGCCTCAGCTTTGCAAGTGCTGAACAGATGCTTGAGCACCTGGACATCACCCCCGGCTCTGTCAGCGTGCTGGGGCTTATGAACGACAAGGAAAATAAGGTGCGCCTGCTGATTGATAAGGAGCTGCTCAGCCAGGAATACATCGGCTGTCACCCCTGCATCAACAGCAGCACCCTGAAGATAAAAACCAGCGACATCATGGAAAAGCTGCTCCCCGCCATGCAGCACGAGGCCAGCCTCGTGGAGCTGCCCTGGGAAGTGGAGTAAAAAAATATCCTGCCAGCCGGCAGGATATTTTTTATTTCAGAAGTGCCTTCAACAAAACAGGGTTGTGGTCAGAGTTTTCAAAGCCTTCGTCCAGAGTTTCAACGCTTATAAGCTCCACATTGGGGGAGAGAATATAGCCGTCTATAACGTAGTACTGGGTGGCCTCATCCTCGGGATCATAGGGCTGGTTGAGAAGCCGGCATGTGGGCACGCTCACATCGTAGGCCAGTGTCCAGCCCTCGGGCATGATATTGTCCGGAAGTGCACCGGGAAGCCAGAGATCGGGGTTTTTGATGGGGTATAGCGCATGGCTGCCCTGAAAACTGGAATTGAAGTCACCGCCGGCAATGACGTAGTTGCCCTTTTCATATTCTTCAACGAGAATCTGCTCCAGCAGCATACGCTGTGCAAGCTTTCCTGAGCCGTCGTCATAGGCCTCCAGATGCAGATTCACCAGTACAAGCTGTTTATCGCTGCCCTCTATGGGCAGATAAGTCAGCAGCAGACAGCGTTTGAGATTCGCTGTGCTTACAGGCCACTTGAAGGGGCAGGGCAGGGCACGGCGCTCGGCCTGGTCTATGGCATAGCCCTCAGACACTGTGTAAAGGCCGCTGTTGACCTTGCCGATTGGCGGCAGAGGGAAGGGTACAAACTTGCAGGAATAGTTCATTGCATATGCGGATTTTGCATAGCTGCCGCCAAAATAAGTCCGCTCGTCGATGCCGTAGCTTCTGGAAGAATCGGCATCCACTTCCTGCAGCAGCATGAAATCAGCTCCTGCAGCTTCAGCGGTCTTTTTTATTCCATCCATATATGACCTGACTTGGGCTTCATCTGCAGCGGCAACATTTTCTCCGCCGTCCATAAAAAAGTCTGAATATTTACCCAGTCCACCATAGCCAATGTTCCAGCACAGCAGCTTCAGTTCTTCTCCCTGCTTAAGGGCGCGCTGCTCAGAGCCGCCGGAAATTTCCACCTTTTCTACCGCCCTGGGTCTGAACTCCGTCACACTCAGCCAGACCAGCAGCGCTGCCGCTGCCGTAAGTATGACAAGCAGGAGTATCCCCAGGACTTGCAAAAGCTTCTTCATTTCAGTTCCTCCATGGTTTTTCGTGGATATATTGTAGCATTATGGTAAAAAAGATTCAAGATATGGGGGCTTTTTTGCCAGAATTTGTTTATTTATCGCATTGAAAAGTGGTAGGGGCTGTATTATAATGAAGCGGCATTGTTTAAAAATAAAAAATTATTTTCTTATAAATGTAAAACGGAGGAAAGAAAATGAGCTATAACAATATCCGCATCCAGGATCCTGAACTTTATGCATCCATGATGCGTGAGCTTGAGCGTCAGAGAGACCACATTGAACTTATCGCTTCCGAGAACTTTGTTTCCGAAGCTGTTATCGAGGCAATGGGCAGCCATCTGACCAATAAATATGCTGAGGGTTATCCCGGCGCACGCTACTACGGCGGCTGCCAGTATGTGGACGAGGTTGAGGAACTGGCCATCGCCCGCGCCAAGGAAATTTTCGGCGCTGAGCATGCAAACGTCCAGCCCCACTCCGGCTCTCAGGCAAATGTTGCCGTTTACCTTGCTCTGCTCAAGCCCGGCGACACCATTCTGGGCATGGATCTGAGCCACGGCGGTCACCTGACCCACGGTTCCAAGGCTTCTATCTCCGGCAAGTACTTCAATGCCCAGTTCTACGGCGTTGATCTTGAGACTGAGATGATCAACTATGACACCGTCCAGCAGCGCGCTGAGGAAGTCAAGCCCAAGATCATCATTGCCGGTGCCAGCGCATATCCCCGTTTTATTGACTTCAAGCGCATGAGAGAGATTGCTGACTCTGTCGGCGCATACCTGATGGTTGACATGGCCCACGTTGCAGGCCTGGTTGCTGCCGGTGTTCACCCCAGCCCCGTGCCCTATGCCCATGTTGTCACAACCACCACCCATAAGACCCTCCGCGGCCCCCGCGGCGCTCTGATCCTCTGCACCGAGGAGCTGGGCAAGAAGATTAATTCTGCCGTCTTCCCCGGCACCCAGGGCGGCCCCCTGATGCACACCATCGCTGCCAAGGCTGCCTGCTTCAAGGAAGCTCTCACTCCCGAGTTCAAGGCCTACCAGCAGCAGGTTGTCACCAATGCCGCAGTTCTGGCTTCTGAGCTTCAGGCCAATGGCCTGCGCCTGGTTTCCGGCGGTACCGACAACCATCTGATGCTGGCTGACGTTATGAGCAAGGGCAAGACCGGTATGGAGGTTCAGGAGCTGCTTGACATGGCAAATATCACCGCCAACAAGAACACCATCCCCAACGAGACCCAGTCTGTAAAGCTCACCTCCGGCATGCGCTTCGGTACTCCCGCAGTCACCACCTGCGGCATGAAGGAAGCTGAGATGAAGCAGATCGCCGGCATGATCAGCCGCATCGTTGAAGAGGGCGAGGCCGCTGTGCCTCAGGTCAAGGAGCAGGCTATCGAGCTCTGCCGCGCCTTCCCCCTCTACCCTGAAATGTAAATGAAAATAAGAAAAGCCCCGCTTATGCGGGGCTTTTCTCTCGCCGGGAGCCTCCCTTGAAAAGGGAGGTGGCAAAAGCAAAGCTTTTGACGGAGGGATTCATAATCCCCCGGTCATGGCTGCTGTAAGATTATTCGAGAATTACCTTATACCCGTGATTTGCAAGCTCGTCCAGAAGCTGCTGGCCGTGGCACTTACCGCCTACCTCGCAGGCGATATGTACGTCAGTTTCGTTGGGGTTGAGACCCTCGGAGAGCTTGTCGTGCTCAATGGCCAGGATGTTGGCGCCAACCTTTGCAACGATGCCCAGCATCTGCACAAGGCTGCCGGGCCTGTCCATCAGGCGCACCATGAAGCGCATTCTGCGGTGCCTTGCCACAAGACCCTGCTCAATGATGCTCTGGATAAAGCTTACGTCAATATTACCGCCGGAGAGAACGCAGACCACGTTCTTGCCCTTGACGTTAATCTTGCCGCTGAGCACGGCGGCAACAGGGGTTGCGCCGGCAGGCTCAACAATCTGCTTGCAGCGCTCCATCAGCAGCAGGATTGCACTGGAAATCTCAGTGTCGGACACGGTGACAACGCCATCACAGTATTCGTTTATGATGTCTACGCAGATGTCGCCGGGACCCTTGACGGCAATACCGTCGGCAATGGTAGTTGCGCTGTCGGTGCAGACAAGGCACTGCTCCCTGTAGCTTCGGGCGATGGCGTTTGCGCCCTCAGCCTGAACGCCGTAGACCTTGACACGGGGATTGATCTGCTTGACAGCTGCAATGGTGCCGGAGAGCAGACCGCCGCCGCCGGCAGGGACGATTATCATATCCACCGTGGGCAGATCGCCCAGAATCTCAAGGCCCAGTGTGCCCTGGCCTGCAATGACCTCCAGGTCGTTGTAGGGGTGCAGGAAGGTGGCTCCCTCAGTTTCGCAGATTTCCAGCGCCTTGGCGTAGGCATCGTCATAGCAGCTGCCATGGAGAACAACCTTTGCACCGTAGCCCTCAGTGGCCTGTACCTTGGCGATGGGGGCAGCTTCAGGCATTACAATGGTGGCGGGGATACCGAAGCTTCTTGCAGCGGAGGCTACACCCTGGGCATGGTTGCCTGCAGAGGAGGCCACAACGCTTTTAAGCTCGCCCTTTTCCATCAGGGAAGCGATCTTGTTGGTGGCGCCGCGGATCTTGAAAGAACCGGTTTTTTGGCGGTTTTCGCACTTGAGATAGATGTTGCCGCCGCTCATTCTGGAGAAGGTGGCGGAAAGGTCCAGCTCCGTGTGGTGCAGCACGCTCTTGAGCCTCTGGGAGGCCTGCATTATTTCGCTCAGCTCAGGAACTAATTTATTCATATTGTAACACTCCTTCGTTAAGAAGCTATCCAGATTTATACGTTTATTTTAACACCGTGTTGACAAATTTACCATACATAATGTTATTATAATATGACAATTATTTTTCCTATTGAAATTTTGGAGGAATTATTTTGATTGCAGCACTTGTAATATTTATTCTTACCTATATCCTCATGCTGAGCTTCCAGAATATCCGGCCCTGGGTGGCTCTGGGCGCGGCTCTGGCTATGCTGGTTTTGGGCTATATGGGTATTTTTGAAATGGACATTATCTCCGCGCTCAAGTCCGTGGACTATAATGTGCTTATCATGATAGCCTCCACCATGGGCACTGTCACCCTTTTCATCGAAAGCCGCATGCCCGGCAGATTGGCTGAGATCCTTATGACCAAGGTGCCCAATGTAAAGTGGGCAGTTGTGGCTCTGTCCCTTTTTGCCGGTGTTGTCAGCGCCTTCGTTGACAATGTGGCCACTGTTCTTATGGTTGTGCCTGTGGCCCTGGCAATTTCCAAAAAGCTTAACTTCTCTCCCGTGGCAATGATCATCGCCATTGCCGTCTCCTCCAATCTGCAGGGCGCTGCCACTCTGGTGGGCGACACCACCAGTATCCTCCTTGGCGGCTTTGCGGATATGAACTTTATGGAGTTTTTCTGGATGGACGGCAAGCCCGGCATCTTCTGGGGTGTTGAGCTGGGCGCTCTGGCCTCTGCCTTTGTTATAATCTTTCTTTTCCGCGACAAGACCGAGCCGGTCTCCTGCCGGATTGAGACAGAGGTTGAGGACTATTTCCCCAGCATTCTTATGGTCGGCACCGTGGTGCTGCTCATCGCTGCCTCCTTCATTCCCGAGCCTGATGGCGGCCTGCTGCTGAGTCTTTACAATATGCGCTCCGGCCTTGTCTGCCTTGCCCTGTGCCTTATCGGCATCGTCCGCGCCTGCCTGCGCGAAAAGTCTCCCAATCCCTTAAAGCGCGTTATGGCTGAGATGGACTATCAGACTCTGCTGCTGCTCTTTGGCCTGTTCATCGTTATCGAGGGCATCCGCTCTGCCGGTGTTATCGACATGATTGCAAGCCTGTTTTACAAGCTGGGCGGCAACAATCCCTTTGTTCTCTATACCGCCATTGTTGTGGCCTCCGTCATCCTCTCAGCCTTTATTGATAATATCCCCTATGTGGCAACAATGCTCCCCGTTATCCAGAGCCTTGCCATGATGATGAACGGCGGCGCCGGCGCTGATCCCAATGTGTTCTATTTTGGTCTGCTCACCGGTGCAACTCTGGGCGGCAACCTGACCCCTGTTGGCGCTTCCGCCAATATCACCGCTATCGGTATTCTCCGCAAGAACGGTGAGACCGTCACCACAAATGACTTTTTGCGTATCGGTGTGCCCTTCACCATTTCCGCCGTAGTCTGCGGCTATGTCTTCATATGGCTTTTCTGGGGCGTATAAGGCATAAAAAGAATTTGATTTCCCGGTATCTCGCTCTGAGCTGCCGGGAAATCTTTTTTAAGGACTTGTAATATTTAAAAACTGTTATTATAATAGTACACTGTGAAATTATTAGGTTTGATAACAGGTAGATTATGGAATATATAAGCTCAAGGAAAAATGCATATATCATGCGCCTGCGCGCACTGGCAAACGATGCTGAGCTTCGCCGTAAGGAAGGGGAGTACCTTTGTGACGGGCTGAAGCTTCTGGATGAAGCCCTGCAAAAGGGCGCTAAGGTCTGCAGTGTGCTGTGGAAAGGGGAGGCAAAGCCTGTTCCCGGCCTTGATGGCGCAAAGCAGTATGTGGCCACGGAGGAGCTTTTTGACTATGCCTCTCCCATGAAAAACAGCCCCGGCCCCGTCTTTACCATCGCCATGCCGGAGAGGGCGGAGGCTGATTTTGAGCGGGCCATCCTGCTTGAAAACGTGCAGGATCCCGGCAATGTGGGCACCGTTATCCGCACCGCTGCCGCCATGGGTATAAAAACTGTCATACTCTGCGGCGCCTGCGCCGATGTCTACAGCCCCAAGACCGCAAGAGCCACCATGGGCGCCATTTTCTCCGAGCGTATTATCAGGCTCAGCACTGCCGAAGCCGCTGCCCTTGCCCGTGAAAAGGGCCTTAAGCTTTACGGCGCGGCACTTTCAGCCAGGGCAAAGGATATACGGGAATTGCCGCTTGAAAGAGTGATCGTTGCCATCGGAAGCGAGGGCAGGGGCCTGTCCGAGGAGCTGCTCAGCCTCTGTGATGGTGAGCTTATAATCCCTATGGCTCCGGGCAGTGAGTCTCTTAACGCCGCCATCGCGGCCTCCATCGTCCTCTGGGAGATGGCAAGAAGATAAAGAAAGACCAGGCAGGTGAGAAGCATGGCTGCAATGAAATATTGGCTTTGGCTCAGTGCACAGAGCGTCAGCCCTCAGGCGAAGATCGCGCTCATCAGGCACTACGGCGATGCTGAAACCGCTTGGTTTGCCCCAGCCGGGGAATATGAAAAGATAGCCGGCATCAACAAAAAGGATGCCCAGCGCCTTGAAGCGCGGGATCTTTCAGTAACAGACCGCATTGCCAGAGACTGCAAGGCACAGGGGATTGAGATGATCACCCTGCAGGATGCGGCCTATCCCAAGCTGCTTAAAAATATCCCCGCCCCGCCGGTGGTTTTGTATGTGAAGGGCCGCCTCCCATCCGAGGAGGAAATGCCCTCCATCGCCGTCATCGGCACCAGAAAGGCCAGCTCCTACGGCCTTAAGATGGGGCAGAGCATAGCCTTTGAAATTTCAAAATGCGGCGGCTCGGTCATATCCATGCTGGGCGAGGGTGTGGACCGGCAGGCGGCCCGGGGCTGCCTTCGGGCGGAGGGCTGCTGCATCGGCGTTCTGGGCACAGGCCACGGCGCTGAGACACCATTTCAGCGGGATATTCTGAAAAACGGCGCACTTATCAGCGAGTACCCGCCAGGTACAAAATCCCAGAAGCACTTCTTCCGGGAGAGAAACCGCATAGCCTCCGGCTTGTCCCGGGGCGTGGTTGTGGTTGAAGCGCCGGAGCAAAGCGGCGCGCTGCTTTTCGCAGCGGAGGCTCTGGAGCAGGGCAGGGAGATTTTTGCCGTGCCCGGCAATGCAGACTCAGCCATGAGCGTGGGCAGCAACGAACTTATAAAGCAGGGGGCAAAGCCTGTCACCTGCGGCTGGGATGTGATGGGGGACTTTGAGTACCTCTATCCCGGCAAGATAAAAAAGCCCGGCGTGGACTTCGTTATGCCGGAGCTTCCGGAGCAGCCTGAAGAGCAGGCCGCCCCCAAAACGCAGGAAACGACAATAAAAGCCGTTGACAAGCCAAAGACTACGGAATATATTGACTTGCGTGCTCAGCTGAGCGGCCTTGATGCCGAGCAGCTTCAGATAATCAGCGCCATTGAGGGCAATGATACCCATATTGACGATCTCATCGAAAGAACCGGCATGAGCACTGCCAAGGTGCTCTCCCAGCTTACGGTGCTGGAGATCAGGGGCTTTGTCCGGCGCAGCGCCGGCAGGCGCATCAGCTTGAATATAAAACCAAAGTGAGGAAATGTAATGGCAAAGAAAAAGGATCTCGTTATAGTTGAGTCTCCTGCAAAGGCCAAGACTATAGAGAAATATCTGGGCAGCGGCTATAAGGTCGTCGCCTCCATGGGCCATTTGAGAGATCTGCCCAAGAGCAAAATGGGCGTGGATATAGAAAACGGCTTTGAACCCAAGTACATCCCTGTCCGGGATAAAAAGGAGCTTATTGCCGAGCTTAAGAAAGAGTCCAAGAGCGCAAAGACCGTCTACCTCGCAACTGACCCTGACCGCGAGGGCGAGGCCATCTCCTGGCATCTCAAGGAGCTGCTGGAGCTGGACGATGAAAAGGCAAAGCGCGTCACCTTCAATGAGATCACCAAGAAGGTGGTCACTGAGAGCATCGCCAATCCCCGCAGCATCGACCAGAATCTGGTGGATGCCCAGCAGGCAAGGCGTATTCTGGACCGTATTGTGGGCTATGAGCTTTCACCCCTGCTCTGGCGCAAGGTCAAGAAGGGCCTGAGCGCAGGCCGTGTCCAGTCCGTTGCCACCGCCATGGTTGTGGACAAGGAGGCTGAGATCGAGGCCTTCCAGTCCCAGGAATACTGGCTGCTGGATGCAAGGCTGGGCTGCGGCGAGGAAAACGCCGTATTCACTGCCCGCTTCTATGGCAAGGGCGATAAAAAGCAGGAACTGCATTCCAGGGAAGAAGTGGACACTGTTATCTCCGCCGTTGAAAAGGCCCCCTTTGAGGTCAGCAACGTAAAGCGCGGTGACAAGCAGAAGTCTCCCTCCCCACCCTTTATAACTTCCACCCTGCAGCAGGAGGCTTCACGCCGCCTCAGCATGACCCCCAGACGCACCATGTCCATCGCCCAGCAGCTTTATGAGGGCGTTGAGATCAGCGGTCAGGGCAGTGTTGGTCTTATCACCTACATGCGTACCGACTCCCTGCGTCTTTCCGAGGAGGCGCTGAACGCAGCCGCCGCCTTTATTACCAATCACTACGGCCCCCAGTACTATCCCGGCAAGCCCCGCAGATTCAAGACCAAGGCCGGCGCACAGGATGCCCACGAAGCCATCCGTCCTACTGATGTAAACCTCACTCCCGAGCTTGTCCGCAAGGATCTGACTCAGGAGCAGTACAGGCTTTACCGCCTCATCTGGGGCCGCTTCACCGCAAGCCAGATGGCAAACGCCGTGTATGACAATGTGGCCGTTGAGGTCAGAAGCGCAGACTATGCCTTCCGCGCAAACTACTCCGAGCTTAAGTTCAAGGGCTTTACTGCCGTCTATGAAGAAGCCAAGGACGAGGAAACCAATGAGCTGGCCAATCCTCTGCCCAGCCTGGTAGAGGGCCAGAAGCTGCAGCTTGAAAAGCTTTTAAGCGAGCAGCAGTTTACCCAGCCTCCCGCAAGATACACCGAGGCTACCCTTATCCGCGCTATGGAAGAAAAGGGCATCGGCCGCCCCTCCACCTATGCGCCCACTATCTCCTCCATCACAGCCCGTGACTATGTCATCAAGGAGGGCAAGTACCTCAAGCCCACTCCTCTGGGTCAGGTTGTCACCGGCCTTATGAAGGAGCGCTTTGCTGACATCACCGATGTGAAGTTCACAAACCAGATGGAGGCTGAACTTGACGAAATTGAAAACGGCAAGGCCCAGTGGCGTGACGTTCTGGCCGACTTTTATGGCGACTTCAGCCGAGAAATGAAAGAGGCCGAGGAAGCGCTGGACGGCGTCAAGCTGAAGGTGCCCGATGTTCTGTCTGATGAATTCTGTGATGTCTGCGGCAAGCAGATGGTCGTGAAGAAAGGCCGCTTCGGCCACTTCCTTGCCTGCCCCGGCTTCCCTGAATGTACCTTCACCAAGCCCATCGTTGTGGAGATGCCCGGCAAATGCCCCAAGTGCGGCGGCCGTATTCTCAAGCGCAGCTCCAAGAAGGGCTATGTCTTCTATGCCTGTGAGCGCGGCACTGACTGCGGCTTTATCACCTGGGACGTACCCACCAAGGATTACTGCCCTGCCTGCGGCAAGACCATGTTCAAGCGCAGCGGCCGCGGCCCTCTCAAGTCCTACTGTATAAACGAGGAGTGCACAAACTTCGTGCCTGAGGATAAGAGAGTCTATAAGAAAAAGACCCCCGAGGAAAAGGCAGAGGCTGAGGCCAGAAAGGCCGAGAAGAAGGCTGCTGCCGAGGCAAAGAAGGCTGAGGCCAAGAAGACCACAGCCAAAAAGCCTGCCGCCAAGAAGACCACCACAAAGAAAACAAAGAGCACAGAGGAATAATACATGGATAAAGTAACCGTGCTGGGCGCAGGCCTTGCCGGCAGCGAATGCGCCTGGCAACTTGCAAAGCGGGGCATCAAGGTGCGCCTCGTGGAAATGAAGCCCAACAAAATGAGCCCTGCCCACACTTCTCCCTATTTTGGTGAGCTGGTTTGCTCCAACTCCCTGAGAAGTGACGAGCTGAGCAACGCCGTTGGCCTCCTCAAGGCCGAGATGCGCGCCATGGGCTCTCTCATCATGGAGAGTGCGGACGCAAACCGCGTAGCCGCCGGCGGCGCTCTGGCTGTTGACCGTGAAGGCTTTGCAAAGTACATCACCGATAAGCTGCGCGAAAATGAAAATATCGAGGTCGTGGAGGAGGAAGCTACCCAGATTCCAGAAGGCCAGGTGGTTATCGCCACCGGCCCCCTCAGCTCCGATGCTATAGCTGATCGCATAGCTGAGCTTTGCCCCGAGAGTGACCTGCATTTCTATGACGCTGTTGCTCCCATCGTAAGCCTTGACAGCGTGGATATGGACTCTGCCTTCTTTGCCTCCCGCTACAATAAGGGCACCGCTGACTACGTCAACTGCCCCATGGACAAGGATGAGTATCTTGCCTTCTGGCAGGAGCTCTGCAATGCCAGGGAAGCCGAGATTCACGGCTTTGATGATAGCGGCGTCTTTGAAGGCTGCATGCCTGTTGAGGTCATGGCACGCCGCGGCGTAGACACCCTGCGCTACGGTCCGCTGAAGCCTGTTGGTCTTGTTGATCCCCGTACCGGCAGGGAAAACTACGCCGTTGTACAGCTGCGCCGCGATAATGCTGACGGCACTATCTACAACATTGTCGGCTTCCAGACCCATCTTACCTGGGGCGAGCAGAAGCGCGTCTTCTCCATGATCCCCGCCCTGAAGGATGCAAACTTCGTCCGCTACGGTGTTATGCACCGCAATACCTACATAAACAGCCCCACCCTGCTTGACCGCTACTATCGCCTGAGAAGCGATGAGCGCATCTGCTTTGCCGGTCAGATCACCGGTGTTGAGGGCTATGTTGAATCCGCCGCCTCCGGCATGCTGGTGGGCATTGAGCTTGCAGCAAGGCTTATGGGCCTTGAGAGTGTTGACTTCCCTCAGGAGACCGCCATCGGCGCGCTGGGCCTGTATATCTCCGGCGGCAGTGTGGGCGAGTTCCAGCCTATGAACATAAACTTTGGCATCATCAAGGCGCTGGAGTACCGTGTCAAGGGCAAGCGCAACAAGAACGCCGAGATTTCAAAGCGTTCTCTGGAGATAATAGACAGCCTTAAGACCAAGGAGGTATTCAACTGTGAAAATAATCATTGATGCAATGGGCGGCGATAATGCCCCTCACGAGATCGTAAAAGGCGCAGTAAAGGCAAAGCGCGAACTGGGTGTGGACATCGCTCTGGTTGGCCGCATTGAGGATATTCAGGCCTGCCTTAAGAATGAAGGCGCAAACGAGGCCGATTTTGAGCTTGTTGATGCCCGCGAGATTATTACCATGGAAGATGATCCCAGCACCGCCACCCGCCGCAAGAAGGATTCCTCCATGACCGTGGCGCTGAACATGGTGCGTGACGGCAAGGGCGATGCACTTGTCTCCGCCGGCTCTACCGGCGCGCTGCTCACCGGCGCAACCCTTATCGTAAAGCGCATCAAGGGTATCCGCCGCGCAGCAATGGCTCCCGTGCTGCCCAACGGTGAAAATGGCGTAATGCTTATCGACTGCGGCGCAAATGTTGAATGCACCGCTGAATATCTGCTCCAGTTTGCATACATGGGCAGTTTTTATGCAAAGAAGCTCATGGGCATTGAAAAGCCCCGCGTTGGTCTTCTCAATGTTGGCACCGAGGATACCAAGGGCGGCGAGCTGCAGCATCAGAGCTTTGCCCTGCTGAAGGCGGCCCACGATGAAGGCCGCATCAACTTTGTGGGCAATGTTGAAGGCACCGGTGTTTTCGCCGGCCTTGTGGATGTTGTTGTCACCGACGGCTTTACCGGCAATGTTATGCTCAAGACCATTGAGGGCTCCATCAAGTTCATAATGAAGTCCCTCAAGGGCGTGTTCTACAAGAACACCAAGAACAAGCTGGCTGCGGCTGTGATGAAGTCTGAACTTAACGAGATGAAGAAGTCTCTGGATGTAAACGAGATCGGCGGCACCGCAATGGTTGGTATCTCCAAGCCTGTTATCAAGGCCCACGGCTCCTCCAACGCAGCGGCCATCTTCTCCGCAGTACGCCAGGCAATCAGCTTTGTTGAGGCCGGCGTTATTGAGGACATCCAGGCAAATATTGACTATATGAAACTGAAGGCTGAATAATGGAAAAGCTTGAAGCAAAAATCGGATACAGCTTTAAAAATAAAAAACTGCTGGAAACAGCCCTGACCCACAGCTCCTACGCCAACGAAAAGCACAGCGGCGGCGCCCAGAGCTATGAGCGTCAGGAGTTTCTGGGCGACAGCGTGCTGGGCCTTGTGACGGCGGAGTTTCTCTTTAACCATGAGCCCATGCTGCCCGAGGGCAGGATGACCAGGCTGCGGGCTGAGCTTGTCTGCGAGGCAAGCCTGCACAAGACCGCGCTTAGCCTTGGCCTTGGCGAGTATATGCGCCTTGGCAAGGGCGAGGCAAACACCGGCGGCAGGGAGAGACCTTCCATCCTCGCCGACATGGTGGAGGCCATCATCGCCGCCATCTATCTGGATGCCGGCATGGCTGAGGCACGCCGCTTTGTGCTGGAGAAGGTGCTGGGCGATGTGGAGATCAGCGAGCAGCGCCGCAGTGCCGACTATAAGACCCAACTGCAGGAGCTGGTGCAGCGCAAATCCAACCAGCACATTGCCTATGAGCTGGTGAGTGAGAGCGGCCCCGACCACAACAAGCTCTTTGAGTTTGAGGTGAAGATCAACGGCCAGCCCTCCGGCCGCGGCAGTGGCCGCACCAAGAAGGAGGCCGAGCAGATGGCCGCCTGCAAAGCACTTGAGGCAATGGTAAAATGAGCGCAAGGGAAAGTATAATCCCGGTTTTTGTGCCCCACCTGGGCTGCCCCAATGACTGCGTTTTCTGCAATCAGCGCAGGATCTCCGGTGAGCAGCTTCCGGCGGGGCCGGAAACCGTGAAAAACGCAATAGAGAGCGCAGCCGCCTTTCTCCCTCAGGGAGGAAAGCGGCAACTGGCCTTTTATGGGGGCAGCTTCACGGCTATCCCAGTTTGCCAGCAGCAGGCCCTGCTGAGCGTGGCAAAGGAGTATCTGGACCGGGGCGATATTGATTCTGTCCGCCTTTCCACCCGGCCCGATGCCATTGATGATGAAATTCTCCACAGGCTCCGTGCCCACGGTGTGGAGACTATTGAGCTTGGCGCCCAGTCTCTGGATGATGAGGTGCTTATTCTCTCCGGCCGGGGCCACACGGCAGAGGATGTGGAAAATGCATCCCGGCTTATAAAAGCGAGGGGCTTTAAGCTGATACTGCAGATGATGACCGGTCTTCCCGGTGATACGCCGGAGAAGGACATTGAGACTGCGAAGAAGATTATTGCCTTAAAGCCTGACGGTGTGAGAATTTATCCCACGGTCATTGTCCGGGATACTGCGCTTTACGATATGTGGCAGGCCGGGACTTATCATGAGCACAGCATTGAGGATGCGGTGCAGGTCTGCTCAGAGCTTCTGCCGCTTTTTGAGGCGGCGGGTATCCCGGTTATCCGCCTGGGGCTTAACCCCACGGATGATCTCAGCGGCGGCGACGCTGCTGCCGGTGCCTACCATCCGGCTCTGGGTGAGATGGTGAAAAGCCGCATAATGCTAAAAAAAGCAGAGCAGCTTATGGCAGAAACAGAGCCAGGCTCAAGCCTTATTCTTGAGGTGGGCCGGGGTAAAACATCCCAGATGACAGGGCAGAAGCGCTGCAATCTGGACTACCTTAAGGCAAAATATGCCCTTAAGGAGCTGAAAATCAAAGAAAATCCCGCCTTGGGCGGGGAAATCCGCCTTATCCGCATTGAAAAGTGACAGCGGATGTATTATAATAAATTGTTATCTAGTTTTTGACAGAGGTCGTTTGGTTTGTACTTAAAAGCATTGGAAATTCAGGGCTTCAAATCCTTCCCGGATAAGACGCGCCTGACCTTTGAAAAGAATATAACCGCTATTGTCGGCCCCAACGGTTCGGGTAAGTCCAATATTTCCGACGCCATTTTGTGGGTCATGGGCGAGCAGCGCTCCAAGGCCTTGCGCGGCAGCAAGATGGAGGACGTTATCTTCGGCGGAACCCAGAAGCGCGCAGCTCTGGGCTATGCTCAGGTAAGCCTGATAATCGACAACAGCGCCAGAATATTCGATTCTGACTCCAGCGAGATCATGCTCACCCGCCGCTATTACCGCAGCGGTGAAAGTGAGTATTATATAAACAAAGAGGCTGTACGCCTCAAGGATATAAACAGCCTGCTTATGGACACCGGTCTTGGCCGTGATGGTTATTCAATCATCGGTCAGGGCAGAATTGCCGAGATTGTCTCCACCAAGTCCACCGACCGCCGCGAGGTTTTTGAAGAGGCGGCAGGTATTTCCCGCTTCCGTTACCGCAAGGAGGAGGCGGAGCGCAAACTCCAGCGCACCGAGGAAAACCTCCTGCGTATCAACGATAAAATCGAAGAGCTTGAAATGCAGGTTGGCCCGCTTAAAAAGCAGTCTGAAACCGCAAAGCAGTATTTGCTTTTGCGCGATGAGCTGCGTGTTCAGGAGATAAGTGCCTGGATGGCCACTCTGGACAAGCTCCATGAGCAGTCAAACTCCGTTAAGGCCGAGCATAGCCAGGTGAAAACCGAGCTTGAACAGGCCAAGGCCGAGCTGGAAGCCCTCTATTCCTCCACTGACTCCATAAGCGAGCGTATGCACCAGAAGGACGTGGAGGCAGAGCATGCCCGCGACCGTCTCTCCGCTGCGGAGAGCGAGGCTTCCCAGTGTGAGTCCTTTGCCGCCGTGCTCCGCGCTGATATCAAGAGCAGCGAGGAAAACATGGCCCGCATGCTTTCCGACATTGCCGAGCAGGACAAGCGCAGCGCAGAGCTTAAAAAGAATATCGACAGCGCAAATGAGCGCATAAGCGAAATTGAAAAGGCCATGAAGGCTCTTGAAGAGCAGGGCCAGAGCAGCAATAATGTTATCGAAGGCTGCCGCATGAAGCTTCGCAGCCGCGAGCAGAATGCCGAGCTTCTTGGCGAGAAGGCAAACCGCCTCGCCGTTGACGGCAGAAGTATGGACGCCAGAATCAAGCTGCTGGGCGACATGGAAAAGGATTTTGAAGGCTATAACAAGGCCGTCAAGACCGTCATGCGCGAAAGCCAGCGCGGCAACCTCAAGGGTATTCACGCCCCGGTTGCAAACCTGGTGAAGGCCGATGATGAGTGCGCTCTCGCTATTGAAACCGCTCTTGGCGCAGCTTCCCAGAATATCGTGGTGGACAGCCAGAATGACGGCCGCCACGCCATTGAGCTGCTAAAGCGCATGGACTCCGGCCGAGCCACCTTCCTGCCCATAGACACAATCCGCGGCAGCGTGATGAAGGACGCCCCGGTCAATGATCCCGGCTTTGTGGGCATCGCCTATGAGCTTGTAAAGTTTGACGCAAAGTACGATGAAATAATCGCAAATCTTCTGGGACGCACGGTGGTTGCCGAGGCTATGACCGATGCAATCCGTATGTCCAGAAACAGCGGCAACCGTCTGCGTATCGTCACGCTGGACGGTCAGCTGATAAATGCCGGCGGCTCCATGACCGGCGGCAGCAGCGTTAAGAACAGCGGCATTATCTCCCGTGCCAATGAGCTTGAAAAACTGCGCAAGCAGCGCGTGAAGCTCATGGAGGAGGAAAAAAGCTGCGCCCAGAGCCTTGAGCGGGCGAGGGCAGAGCTTGCCAATGTCCGCTATCAGCTGGAGCTTGCCCAGAACGAGCAGGCCGAGCTGAAGGCCCAGAGCAGCTCCCTTGAGGCTGAGAAGCGGGCCACCGAAAATTCTGCAAAGCAGTTCATGCTGCTGCTGGACGGCATCAGCAGCGACAGCGACACCAGAAAGAACGCTGTTGAAAGCTTTGAACATAAGATTGAAAGTCTAGGCCTCCGCCTTAAGGATAAGGAAACTGAGCTTGCCGCCATCAGGGCGAAGGCTGCATCCATCAAGGATGAGATCGCCGAGATCAGCCGCGGCAAGATTGAGCTGGAAGGCAAGCGCAGCCATGCCAACAAGCAGGCTCAGAGCCGCTCCGGCGATATTATGGATCTGGAACGCCGCCTGGCCCGCGTTGAGCAGAAGAAGCTTGCCGGCGAGATGGAGGAAAAGCAGATTCTGGACAAGCTCTGGGAAAACTATGAACTGAGCCATTCTGCTGCCTGCTCTCTCCGCCAGCCGGTGGAGAATCTGGCTAAGGCAAACCGCCAGATTGCGGAGCTGCGCCGCAGCATCAGCGCCCTGGGTAACCCCAACATCGGCGCTATTGAGGAGTATGAGCGTGTCAATTCCCGCTATGAATTCCTAACCGAGCAGCGCAGCGATGTTGACAAGGCCAAGAACGAGCTTGTGGGTATCATCAGGGAAATCACCGCCCAGATGGAAGAAGTCTTTGTCACCCGCTTCAAGGAAATTGACGAGGCCTTCCGCCAGACCTTCCTTGAGCTTTTCGGCGGCGGCAGAGCCTCCTTGCAGCTGGAGGATGAGAAAAATGTCCTCACTTGCGGCATTGAAATCAAGGTACAGCCTCCCGGCAAGGCCCTGAGCAATATCAGCCTCATGTCCGGCGGCGAGATGGCCTTTGTTGCAATCGCCCTGTACTTTGCAATACTTAAAGTGCGTCCCACGCCTTTCTGCATCATGGACGAGATCGAGGCTGCACTGGACGATGCAAACGTCAACCGCTATGCTGAATACATGCGCCGCATGGCTGACAAGACCCAGTTCCTCGTTATCACCCACCGCCGCGGCACCATGGAAGAGGCTGACATGCTCTACGGTGTCACCATGCAGGAAAAGGGCGTTTCCACCGTTATCGAGCTGGATCTCGAAAGCGCACAGAAGACTTTAGCCTGACGGAGATAATACAAATCCGTTTCTGAGGGCATATACATCGACCTTGTGTCGTTGCCGGATTTTGAAGGGCGACAGCCCATCTGCAATCCGTCGCCTAACAATGCCATCGTATATGCGCTCAGAAATCTCTGACTCCACAGGAGTGGATTTTTGTGTCAGGCGAAATTGAGTGATGCAGCTGGGCTAACGCCCAGCAAAGAATAAAATAAAGTCTGGCGCGAAAAGACACCATGTGGAGCGGGTTCGTATTATTTCCGTCAGGCTTGGAGGAGAAATAATCTATGGGATTTTTTGAAAAAATGTTCTCCGGGCTCAATAAGACCCGTGTTAATCTGGAGGAGCTGGAAGAGCTGTTCCAGAACTATAAGCCACTGTCTGACGAGTTTTTTGAAGACCTTGAGGAAATGCTGGTCATGGCAGACGTGGGCATCGCTACTGTTGATAAGATCATCGACAAGATGCGCTATTCCTGCTACATCAATAAGGCCAAGCGGGGCGATGAGGCCAGAAACTGCCTTATCGGCGTGCTGCAGGAGATTTTGGATGTGGGCGACACCACTCTCAAGCTCACTACCACACCTTCCGTTATCCTGATGGTTGGCGTCAACGGCGTTGGCAAGACCACCACCATCGGCAAGCTTGCAAATCAGCTGAAGGCCGAGGGCAAGCGCGTGCTTCTGGCAGCAGGCGACACCTTCCGCGCCGCGGCTGCAGAGCAGCTGGGTATCTGGGCTGAGCGCTCCGGCTCTGAGATCGTCCGCCATGAAGAAGGCAGCGACCCTGCCGCCGTGGTCTTTGACTCCATTGCCGCCGGCAAGGCCAGAAATGTTGACACCATCATCATCGACACTGCAGGCCGCCTGCACAACAAGCAGAACCTGATGAATGAGCTGAGCAAAATGCGCCGCATCATTGACCGCGAGCTGCCCGGCGCAGATGTGGAGACTCTCATGGTCCTGGATGCCACCACCGGTCAGAACGGCCTTATTCAGGCAAAGCAGTTTCTTGATACCGCCGGCCTTACCGGCATTGTGCTTACCAAGCTGGACGGCACTGCCAAGGGCGGAATAGTCTTCGCCATTGCAAACGAGCTTAAGCTGCCCGTCAAGTATGTGGGCGTAGGCGAGGGCATGGATGATCTGATACCCTTTGAATCCAAAAACTTTATAGAGGCGATGTTCAAATGATTAGACTTATACTTGCAAGTAACAATGCACACAAGATAAGAGAGTTCCGCGAGCTGGTGGAGGGCATGGATGTTGAACTGCTCAGCCAGCGCGAGGCCGGCCTTGAGCTGGATGTGGAAGAGACCGGCACCACCTTTGAGGCCAATGCCTACATCAAGGCCAAGGCTGTCACCGATGCTCTGGGCTGTGCCGCAGTTTCTGACGACTCCGGTCTTGAGGTGGACTGTCTGGACGGCAGACCCGGCGTCTACTCTGCCCGCTACGGCGGCGGCCATGACGTGAGCGACGAGGACAAGAACGCCTTCCTGCTCAATGAAATGGGCGACACCGACAAGCGTTCTGCCCGCTATGTCTGCGCTATCTGCTGCACCATGCCCGACGGCCACGTTATCCAGTGCCGGGGCGAGTGTGAGGGCGAAATGCTTTTTGCACCCAGAGGCAATGGCGGCTTCGGCTATGACCCCATCTTCAGGCCCGAAGGCCACGACAGAGCAATGGCGGAGCTTACACCCGATGAGAAAAATGCAATTTCCCACCGCGGAAAAGCAATGAGAGAGTTTCTGAAAAAATTTGAGGAGTATTTGAATGGCAATAACAAGTAAACAGAGAGCCCAGCTCAGAGGCATGGCCATGAGCCTGGACACCATTATACAGATCGGCAAGGGCGGCATCACCGAAAGCGTTGTTGAGTCCGTTAATGCAGCCCTGAAGGCAAGAGAGCTTGTCAAGGGCAAGGTGCTGGAAAATTCCATGCTCACCGCCCGCGAGGCCTGCGACGCTCTGTGCGAAGCCTGCGGCGCTGACGGCGTGCAGTGCATTGGCACCAAGTTTGTGCTCTATAAGCGCAATGACAAGGAGCCTAAGATCGTCCTGGTAAAGGATAAAAAGAAGTAAAGAGGATTTATTGCTGAAATGAAAATAGCCATCTATGGCGGCAGCTTCAATCCGCCTCACATAGGTCATGTTGCGGCGGCTCGTTCCGTCTATGAGCAGCTGAAGCCGGATAAATTTCTTATAATCCCCACAAACGTCTCTCCCCATAAGGATATGGCAGAAAACAGTCCCGAGCCCAATGAGCGGCTGGAGATGTGCCGCCTCGCCTTTGGGGACATTCCCAGGGCCGAGATTTCCGATATGGAGATCCGCCGCGAGGGCAAGAGCTATACCGCAGCCACTGTGGAGACTCTGCGCGAGGAATATCCCGATGATGAGATCTGCCTGGTTATGGGCACCGACATGTTTTTGAGCTTCCGCACCTGGTACAGATACCAGTACCTGCTTGAAAATGTCACTCTGGCAGTTTTGAGCCGCGAAGCCTATGACACCTATGAGATTGAGCAGTTCAAGGAAGAACTGGAGCGGGAGCATGAAGCAAGGGTGGAGATCATCCCCCATCAGGTGCTTCCCATGAGCTCCACCGAGATACGCGAGCGCATGCGCCTGGGTCTGGGCTCTGACCTTCTGCCTGACGAGGTTTATGGCTACATCGTAAAGCATGGCTTTTATGATGCAAAGCCTGAACTCAGCTGGCTGAGAGAAAAGGTCATGCCCTATCTCTCCGAGTACCGCGTAGCGCATACCACCGGTTGTGAAAGCCAGGCGGTGCTGATGGCGATGCATTGGGGCGAGGATCCGGACACTGCCGCAATAGCAGGCATTTTGCATGATATAACAAAGGATATGCCCAAGGATAAGCAGTTGCTATTGTGCGAAAAATATGGTATTATCCTTGATAATTCAGAGATAGCGACCCCGGCCCTGCTCCACGCCCGCACCGGCGCAGAGTTTGCACGGGAGCTTTTCGGTATCTCCGATGAGATATATGAGGCCATACGCTGGCATACCACCGGTAAGCCGGATATGAGCACATTGGAAAAGATAATCTATCTTGCAGACTATACCGAGCCTAACCGTGACTTTGAAGGCGTGGACGTTCTAAGAGAACTCTGCTTTGAAGACCTTGACGAAGCCATGGCTCTGGGCCTGAGTATGAGTCTGGGTGAAATCCGCGCAAGAGGTGCCGTGCCTTTCGGGGATACCCTTGAGGCATACACCTGGTATACATCAGAAAGAGGGGAATAATCAATGCTTACCGCAACTCAGATCGCAGCCATCGCCGCCAAGGCACTGGATGACAAGAAGGCAAAGGACGTCAAGATTCTGAGAACCACCGAACGCACCGTTCTGGCTGACTATTTTGTCATCTGCAACGGTACCTCCTCCACCCACATCAAGGCACTTGTGGACGAGGTCGACAAGCAGCTCTCCGAGGCAGGGGAACCCCCTGTGCGCCGTGAAGGACTCCGTTCCGACATTTGGGTGCTTATGGACTTTGGCTGTGTCATCGTGCATGTCTTCACCGATGAGGCCAGAAAGTTCTATGACCTGGAACGTCTTTGGAGCGACGCCGAAGTAGTAGAGAGCTCATCCCTTATGAGCCCCTGAGAGGCAATCGCCGCATGAATGAGCGTCGGCATCTGCCGCGGCCTATGCGCTCTGACTTCATCACTTTTTCTTGAAATACACAAAGTATTCCTGCAAAAAAGTGATTTTGCCATAACACATATTCCGCTGCCAGCCGCTCTTGCTCACTCAAACGCCGCTTACCTTTAAGGGGGCTATCCAATAATTGCGCAGAGCATAGTATTTCTGCGCCCATTTTTAGATAATTATTGAAAGGGATAACAAAACAATGAAGTACGATTTTGCAGCAATAGAGAAGAAGTGGCAGGACAAGTGGGAAGAGCTCAAGCCTTACGCCGCAGTTACCGGCAGCGATAAGCCCAAGTTCTACGGCCTTATCGAGTTCCCTTATCCCAGCGCAGCAGGTCTGCATGTGGGCCATCCCAGACCCTTCACCGCAATTGACATCGTCTCCCGCAAAAAGAGAATGGAAGGCTACAATGTTCTCTTCCCCATCGGTTACGATGCTTTCGGCCTGCCCACTGAAAACTTTGCTATCAAGAACCACATCCACCCCTCCATCGTCACCAAGCAGAACGTGGAGAATTTCACCCGCCAGCTGAAGATGCTGGGCTACGGCTTTGACTGGGACCGCGTGGTTGACACCACTGACCCCAAGTATTACAAGTGGACCCAGTGGATTTTCCTGCAGCTGTTCAAGAAGGGCCTTGCATACAAGACCACCATGCCCGTCAACTGGTGCACCAGCTGCAAGTGCGTCCTTGCAAACGAAGAAGTCGTTGAAGGCGTTTGTGAGCGCTGCGGCGCCCCTGTCGTCCGCAAGGAAAAGAGCCAGTGGATGCTGGGCATCACCAAGTACGCAGACCGCCTTATCGACGATCTGGACGATGTTGACTTTATTGAGCGCGTTAAGACCCAGCAGAGAAACTGGATCGGCCGCTCCACCGGTACCGAGGTCACCTTCAAGACCAGCACCGGCGACGATGTCACCGTTTACACCACCCGTGCCGACACCCTTTACGGTGTCAGCTACATGGTCATCTCTCCCGAGCATCCTCTGCTCAACAAGTGGAAGGATATCATCGGCAACTGGGATGAGGTTGAGGCATATAAGGAAGCTGCTTCCCGCAAGTCCGACTTTGAGCGCGGCGAGCTGAACAAGGACAAGACCGGTGTCCGCCTGCAGGGTGTTGAGGCTACTAACCCCGCCAACGGCGCAACTGTTCCTATGTTCGTCTCTGACTACGTCCTTATGGGCTATGGTACCGGTATCGTCATGGGCGTTCCCGGCCATGACCAGCGTGACTGGGACTTTGCCACCAAGTTCGGCCTGCCCATCGTTGAAGTCGTTTCCGGCGGCGATGTCACCAAGGAAGCTTTTGTTGCCAAGGATGATTCCGCCATCATGGTAAACTCCGACTTCCTCAACGGCATGACTGTTGCTGAGGCTATCCCCGCCATGAAGAAGTACGCTGTCGAGCAGGGCTGGGGCAAGGAGCAGGTCAACTTCAAGCTGCGTGACTGGGTCTTCTCCCGTCAGCGCTACTGGGGCGAGCCTATTCCTCTGGTCAACTGCCCCACTTGTGGTTGGGTTCCTGTACCCGAAAGCGAACTGCCTCTGGTTCTGCCCCAGGTAGAGAGCTATGAGCCCACCGACGATGGCGAATCCCCCCTGAGCAAGATGACCGACTGGGTCAACACCACCTGCCCCTGCTGCGGTGCCCCCGCCAAGCGCGAGACTGACACCATGCCTCAGTGGGCCGGCTCCAGCTGGTACTTCCTGCGCTATATGGATCCCCACAACGACAATGAACTGGTCAGCAAAGAGGCCGAGGAATACTGGGGCCCCGTTGACTGGTATAACGGCGGTATGGAGCACACCACTCTGCACCTGCTGTACAGCCGCTTCTGGCACAAGTTCCTGTACGACATCGGCGTTGTCCACACCAAGGAGCCTTACGCCAAGCGTACCTCCCACGGTATGATTCTGGGCAAGAACCCCCACTATGTGGGCTTTGCCGAGACTGAGGAAGAAAAGCAGGCTCTCATTGAGAAGTACGGCTCTCAGGCCCAGCGTCCCGCTGTCAAGATGTCCAAGTCCCTGGGCAACGTTGTCAATCCCGACGATGTTGTCAAGGCCTACGGCGCTGATACCATGCGTCTGTACATCATGTTCATCGGTGACTTTGAGAAGACCGCCACCTGGTCTGACGATGCTGTAAAGGGCTCCAAGCGCTTCCTGGACCGTTGCTGGAACCTGATGGACATGGCTCAGGACAGCTTTGAGGTAAGCAAGAAGAACGAGGCCATTACCCACAAGACCATCAAGAAGGTTGGCGATGATATTGAGGCTCTCAAGCTCAACACCGCTATCGCCGCCCTCATGACCATGGTCAATGAGTTCTACTCCAACGGCGTCACCAAGGGCGACCTTGAGTACCTGATGCTGCTGCTCTCTCCCTTTGCACCTCACATGGTTGAGGAAATGTGGGAGCTGACCGGTTTTGCCGCCAAGAACGACGGCAAGATGGCAATGCAGATGGATTGGCCCAAGTACGATGAGAGCAAGACTGTCGATGCCGAGCGCGAAATGGCAGTTCAGGTCAACGGCAAGCTGCGCTCCACCATCATCGTGGCAGCAGACGCCGATGAGCAGACCATTATCGACACTGCCTGCGCCGATGAGAAGATCCAGCGCCAGCTTAACGGCATGCAGATCGTCAAGACCATCGTCGTCAAGAACAAGATTATAAATTTGATCGTAAAGCCCGCAAAGTAATCGTTGACATTTCAGGCTTGAACCGTTATAATGCTAATGTTACAAAGCCAAGAAGTTGGCCCTTGAAGCGCCGCAAGGCGTATTTGGAGGGAGGGAAATAAATGTCTGAAATCTATGTCAAGGAAAACGAGTCTCTGGACAACGCTCTTAAGAGATTTAAGCGCTCCTGCGCTAAGTCCGGTGTTCTGGCCGATCTGAGAAAGAAGGAGTACTACCAGAGCCCCAGCGTTAAGCGCCGCAAGAAGTCCGAGGCAGCTCGCAAGAACAAGAATAAGCGTTACTACTAATGTAAAGCTAACAAACCCGCGTCCGAAAGGATGCGGGTTTTTTCTTTTTTCTACAAATCTTAAAAAAAGCCGATCGCAGACTAGAAATTATGAGATTATATATGATATAATTAAGATGCTGATCAGTGAAAAATAAGATATAGAAAAGGGATGATTTAGAAAATGGCAGTAAACACAGCAAATACAAGAAGCAGCAGCGGGAGCATGAAGACTGTCGGCCGCGGTCAGAATGTTTCCGTCAATAAGCGAAACTGGGGTTCCACTCAGCATCAGCGATTTTGATGCAAAAAATAAAGATGTACTTCGTCAGAAACTCAATTTTGCAGCTACAAAAGTAAGAAATGGTGATGCTACAACAGACGCCAACAGGAATGTACTTGCAAAAATTGGTGACCAAATCTATAATAATATTGCAGTGAATCCCAAAAGTCATACATATAAACACGGAAACTGGGCTGGCAAAGAAATAAAAACAGAAAACGAAGTTTTTAATGGAAAGCCCCTTGCGGCAAATACCTCATATGTCTGCGGCGAAAACAACTATATCTACCAGACGGATGGCTCAGGACGTATACAGAACGCCACCGGCGTGCTCATGTTGAAACAGCATGAAGGGCGAAAAGGAATGCCGAACAAACAGACTCCGGGTAAATTAAAGGGTGATGACGCAGGACATATTTTTGCAGATATGTTTGGAGGGAGCCCCAAGCTTTTGAATCTGGTTTCTGAAAATGCCCATGTAAACAGAAGCGACCATAAAAAAGTGGAAATGTATTTAAAGAAAGCCCTTGAGAATGAGCAGGTAGTCTATGTGGATTACGACATTCATTATTCCAAGGATAGTGTGCGCCCTGATAAATTTACCATAACATACTATAATGGCAAAAAGGATGAATATGGTACTATGAAACCTATTTCTATAGACATATTAAATCCCGAACCGACTCCCAAGAAACGTAAAAAGTAGACCCTGATGCTGAAAATGGAGGGGGAAATTATGCACAATGGAATACCAACACCAAAAAAATATGATAAAGAGATAGAACACTATATGAATCGAGTGATTATCTCGGATTATATATACAACAAAAAAGTAAAAAAAATACTGATTCTTGGTGCAAAGAAGAGTGTCCTTGACTGCGTGGATTTCCTCGTGGATAAGCTTAGTTCAGCATATGATTTGACGTGCGATAAAGTGTGCTGTTTCCTGGCACCCATGAATTTTGTGAGATATTTCAATGCGTTTTGTGCTGATAACAACAGTGTACGGAAACTTTCTACGTTTATTGGAGATGAGGCATTTGAACAACTGCATGCTGAGGTTTGGGGATTGCTGGATAATATAGATAATTATACTAGCCCCTGCTATGAATTGAGACCTGCACAGATTTATTTAACGATTGAGCTTGCAGAGAAAAAGGTTTGTTGTCTTATAACAACGGAGAGTTCCCGCATACATTCCAAGCCTTACAATGAGAAGTGTTTTAATGCCTGGCTCAAAGAAAATGCAGGTGAGCCAAAGCCCATAACCCATAAAAAGGAAACCTTGTTGTCAAAATTGAAATACAGTTTATTCGGTAAAGAACCTGAGGACAAAGATTATAAGAAAGTAGAAGATATCAACTATGTACACAATCCAACTGCAGGTACAGTAGAACTGGATCTGGAGGCCATCAGAAAAGAAGTGAAGCTCGCAATGGAGGCCCAATTTACAGAAGATGGTGACTTTGTTGATTCAGAAGAAGATGAACTGGAACCTGATATTGATGTCGACGCAGAAGCTTCGAACAATTGCAAAGGAACTGCGAAAATGTTCCGGGAGCATAGATACGAACTGGAAGATGTAATTGCCTATGACTATTTAGAGGGAGATACTGGATTTCTTGCAATCAAAGACAGCTTTGACAGGTGTTATGCCGATGATGGAAATCCTGAATTTCTCTATTATCAGGATGTAGACAATCTGAGGGATGAGTATGATTTGTTACGCAATGACTATGATTATAGTCTCTATGAATTTATGATGGTATATGATGCAGACGACAGCTGGCACATAGCCAGCCTTGGCTTGAGTAATATGACTGCAGAGGTCGACACCATTGATGAACGCTACGATGCTGAGTATACTATGCGAATCAAAAAGCTTGACGATGAAGAACTGGACAGTGCCGAGCGTGCAAATGCCATCAATCTTGTGTCTGTTCTTGCAGATGAAGCGCTCAAAAATGACTGTATGCTGGAGGATTACAGCTATGTAAGCGTCGGCCATGAAGAGGGTATGGATTACAAACATCTTTCCGACAAAGTCGCTTTTATCATTGTGCCCGATGCCAGAATCGGCAGTGTTGAAGGCCCCTTTGGCACCGTGCATCTCAGGCAGGCGGTGCCCATCACCAAAGCTGAGTATGATGCATTGAAGTCAAAGAAAATCGACGTCAAAACTCTCTACGAAAAGATAGGCACAGACCTTGTGGACTACGCCCGCCCCTCCGTAATTTAACAAAAAGCTCCTGCCCACCCGGGCAGGAGCTTTTTCTGTTTATAATTCTCTACTTGAAGAAAAAGACAATACAGGATATAATCATTCCATTACTTAAACCGGAGGATTCCAATGTTTACACTTAACAATAAGGATATAATGCTGGAGAGAAGAGAAGCCGTTTACAAGGCCAGATGCGGCCTTGCTGATACTCTGGATGTGCTTGGCCTGATGCTCACTCTGCCTGTCAAGGACAAGGCTGAGCGAGTTTACTGCTACTGCAGCCTCAGAGGCAAGAATGTTCTCTTCGTTGCTTTCTACACCGTGGGTGATAAGGCTGTTCTCTTTGCCGATGACATCAACAAGGCTGAGATGATGGAGCTGAATATGGCTGTTATGAGCCAGCTTGTCTATCTCAAGAGCCAGTATGAAGACTGCGACCAGCTTATGCCTTCTGAGCTGTTTCTGGAGTTTGACCCTGTCACACGCGAGGCCCATGTGCTTGCAGGTATGGAGTACTTCTCTGACCCCAACGTGGTGAATATCCGCGCTCTTACCTGGTTTAAGGAGCATGGCGGCAAGCTGCCCCGCAGTTCTGAACTGGCTATGAAGACCCGTTTCCGTGCGCAGACCGCGGCAGCCCAGAATCCCAGCGGCAATGCCCAGCTGATTGATCTGGAGACTCTGGAAATCAGCCGCAAGTACATTACAGGCGAGATTGAGGACCCTGCCATCACCGATCCTCCCACCGGCTGGGACGCTATCCGCAGCGCCTTCAACAAGGCATATCCCAATACTCCCGACCCCATGAGCTTTGAGCTGCCCAATTACGCAACCGAGGCCTATGAAGAAAACTTTGAAAACGGTTTTGAAACCGGCGAACAATTTATTTCTTACGTAGACAAAATCGGTACCGATTATGGCTGGGTAGACATCTATGACGGCGGCGACAGCTGGCACTTTGTAAGCTGCAGCTTCAGCGACATGGGCCCTGCCCAGGAAGACGAGGAGAAGGACAGCTGGGCTGAGTACACCCTGCGCCTGAAAAAGAACAAGGATGAGGACAAAGACAATCTGGAAATCAACAACACCCTTGGCGTTTTCAGAAACTTTATAGGCTGTGTTTATGACGAAGGCGCACTAATCCCCGCATACCACTATGTCCACACCGGCCAGGACTTTGGTATGGACGTGGATGAAAAGTCAGACAAGGTTGCATTCATTGTTGTACCTGATAAGCGCCTTAAGCCTGTGGAAGGCCCTCACGGGCTCATCAGCTTCCTGGAAATCGTGGCAATAAGCAAGAATGAGCTGCAGGCCCTGATCGACAAGGAAATGGACGTAGAGATTCTCTACAAGAAGATGGGCACCGACATTACCGACTACAACAGAAAATCCGCAATATAAAACAAAAATCCCGGAACCGAAGTTCCGGGATTTTTTATGTGTATTTTAGTGAATCTGGGTCAGCTTGCCAACAACGACATAGCGTCCGTCATTGATCTCGTAGGTGCAGGTGGACAAGGAAACAACTCTGTCTTCCTCGGTGACTTCCACATCGGACTTGAAGGTGGACATTGCCTGAATAGCCTCTATGTAGGCCATGAACTGTTCGGGCTCATCAAAGTTGTTTGCATAGGCAAAGCTGGTGGGCTCGGTCAGGAAGCCTGCAATCAGATCCAGACGGTAGTTGAAGTCGGGAGTGGAGATGTAGATGACGGGGTGAGCGTCATAGTACTCCTGCTTTGCATACTCTCTGATGCTGGCGAACATGGAACCATCGTTCATGTTGTGGCCGTAGATGAGAGTGTTCTGGTCGGAGAAGTCAGCGGCGCACTTGCAGTCGATGAAGAGGGTGCCGGCGCTGTTGTACTGCTCAACGGGAATGTGGTCCAGATAATAGAAGTTATTGTCGGTGTAGACAATGGGGTAGTTGATAACCGTGTCGGGGCTGTAGATCCATGCTGCATAGTCGGGGCTCTTGGCTCTCAGACCATCAAAGTCAACATTGCCGATGGGGGAGACTTCAGGATCAATACCGTCGCCCTTAACCTCGCTCTGGGGAACGGGAGTGGGGGAGGTGATGATGGTGACATGCTCCTGTGCGATGTTGGTGTAGGTCTGCTCGGCCTGCTTATAGCCCTGGAGAGTGGATATTATCTTATATGCGCTGAATGCGAAAACGCAAAGGAATACGACACAAAGGCAAATCAGCGCGGTTCTGACAGATTTCTTCAAATCAATTCGCCATCCTTTTACCAAATTGTAACCATATTGTATCATATAGTAATAAAAAAGAAAAGCCCTTTTTAAAATATTTTTTGGTTACTGAGTCTTTAGACGTAAAAATCCCCGGCTGTGTTCCAGCCGGGGATAAAGTGTTTGGAAGTTTTTTCTTACGAATTCAGATCAGAAGATTGCCTGAACAGCACCGTTGTAGGTGTCGGTGATGTAAGCCTTGACAGCATCGGTCTTGAGAGCGTTGACCAGAGCTACGATCTTCTCGGAATTCTCTTCGCCGTTGCGGCAGGCGATCAGGTTTGCGTAGTACTGAGCTGCATCGCCGGAAGCATCCTCGATTGCCAGGGCGTCAGAAACGTTCAGACCGGCCTGCAGAGCGTAGTTGCCGTTGACAACAGCGCAGGTGCCGGGATTGGAGTTTGCCAGCTGTGCGGGAACAGTGTCAGCCTGAACAGCCTGGATGTTGTAACCGCCGTCATCGACGATGTCCAGGTGGCTGATGCCCTTCTCGGCGGAAGCATCCTCGGGCAGGGTGATCAGACCTTCCTGCTGGAGCAGGAGCAGTGCGCGGGTCTCATTGGAGTCGTCAGCGGGGATGATGATGGTTGCGCCTTCTGCAATGTCAGCGACAGATGCAACACCGTTGCCGTAGAGGCCGAAGGGCTCGTAGTGGATCAAAGCAGCGGAAACCAGATCCATGTTGTTGGAAGCGTTGAAGCTGTTGAGGTAGGGGGTGTGCTGGAAGTAGTTTGCATCCAGGTCACCGTCAAAGAGGGCAATGTTGGGCAGTACGTAGTCGTCATAGACAACGATGTCCAGCTCATAGCCTTCTGCTGCCAGGGGCTCCTTGACCTGCTCAAGGATCTCAGCGTGGGGGGTGGAGCTTGCGCCGACAACGATCTTTACGAGCTCAGCGGGAGCTGCGGGAGCATCGGAAACTTCAAAGATAGCCTGGACAGCGCCGCCATAGGTGGCGTCGATGAATTCCTTGACAGCTGCGGTCTGCAGTGCATTGACGAGAGCCACGATCTTATCGGAGTTTTCTTCGCCGTTGCGGCAAGCGATCAGGTTTGCGTAGTACTGAGCAGCTTCGCCGGAAGCATCTTCAACTGCCAGAGCGTCAGCAACCTTCAGACCTGCCTGCAGGGCGTAGTTGCCGTTGACAACAGCGCAGGTGCCAGGGTCAGAGTTTGCCAGCTGTGCGGGAACGGTGTCAGCCTGAACAGCCTGGATGTCATAGCCGCCGTCATCAACGATGTCCAGGTGGCTGATGCCATTTTCAGCGGAGGCATCCTCGGGGAGGGTGATCAGACCTTCCTGCTCGAGGAGCAGCAGTGCGCGGGTTTCGTTGGAGTCGTCAGCGGGGATGATAATGGTTGCGCCTTCTGCAATGTCAGCAACGGAGGAAACGCCATTGCCATAGAGGCCAAAGGGCTCATAGTGAATCAGAGCTGCGGAAACCAGATCCATGTTGTTGGAAGCGTTGAAGCTGTTGAGGTAGGGGGTGTGCTGGAAGTAGTTTGCATCCAGGTCACCGTCGAACAGAGCGGTGTTGGGCAGGACGTAGTCGTCGTAAACAACGATTTCCAGCTCGTAGCCTTCTGCTGCCAGGGGCTCCTTGACCTGCTCGAGAATCTCAGCATGGGGAGTGGAGCTTGCGCCGACAACGATCTTTATGGGTTCGGCGGGAGCTTCGGGAGCTGCGGGTGCTGCAGGAGCAGCAGGAGCTGCTGCGGGGGCTTCTTCCTTTGCGCCGCATGCGCAGAGGCTGAATATAAGAACCAGAGAGAGAAGCAGTGCAAAAATCCTTTTCATTTTTATATCTCCTTTTAATAATTAATCAAGTAATTTGTTCTGAATGTATGCTTTGTATGGTGGCGGGAAATACTGCGCCTTACATTCGGAACTTACAGAGGCCTGTGAATATCATGTGCGGCACCTCACTTTATACGCTTGTCGGTCTTGCGCTCGATAAAAGTGCCAATTATCTGTATTGCCTGAACTATAAGGACCATCAGCAGCACGCAGATCCAGGTGATGTCATCGTTGCTTCTCTGGTGGCCGTAGATTATAGCGATCTGGCCCAGGCCGGTACCGCCGATGGTGGCGGCCATTGCAGAGTAGCCAAGGATGGTGACCATGGAGATCACAGCGCCGTGGATAAGAGCGGGCTTTGCTTCGGGCAGGAGAACCCGGGTGATGATCTGGAAGTTGGTGCAGCCCATGGACTGGGCGGCTTCGATAACGCCGGAGTTGACTTCCTTGATGGAGGACTCAACCATTCTGCCAACGTAGGGGGCAGCGGCTATAACCAGCATTACGATGACTGCGCCGTTGCCAAGGCTGGTGCCGAGTATGAACTTTGCCACCGGCAGCATTGCCACCATCAGAACGATGAAGGGAATGGAGCGGAAGAAGTTTACGATGAAGCCCAGCACGCGGTTTATAAAGGAGTTGGGGCAGATGCCGTTCTGGTCGGTGATGGAGAGGATGATGCCCAGCGGCAGGCCGATTACATATGCAATCAGGGAGGAGAGGAGGGTCATGTAAATGGTTTCCCAGATGCCCAGCTGGAGCAGGTTCTTGTCCAGCAGTTTATAGAACATTTCAGAGAACATCAGTCTTCCTCCTTCCATTTGATGGGGCTGCTTCTCAGCCAGGTGATAACCTTGTCTGCCTGACGGTAGTCACTGGGCAGCTCGATAATCATGTGGCCGTAGATGGCGCCTTCGTATTCCTTGGTGTCGGCGAAGATGATGTTGATGGGTGCCTGACACTCGAGAATCAGCTTGGAGAGCAGAGGCTCCTGAGAGTAGTTGCCGTCGAAGATAAGACGGAGCTTCTGACCGCCGGTGGTATCCAGTGCAGCTCTGTCCTGAGGAAGGATGAGCTCACGGGCGATTTCGCTCTTGGGATTGGTGAACACATCGCTGACCTTGCCGACTTCTGCAATGCGGCTCTGATCAATAACAGCAACTCTGTCACAGATCTGGTCAATGACCTTCATCTCGTGGGTGATAACCACAATGGTGACACCAAGAGTCTGGTTTATCTGATCCAGCAGCTCCAGGATGGAGCGGGTGGTGTTGGGGTCGAGAGCGGAGGTAGCCTCGTCACAGAGCAGGTAGCGGGGATCGGTTGCAAGTGCTCTTGCAATGGCAACTCTCTGTTTCTGACCGCCGGAGAGCTGTGCGGGGTAGGCGGCTGCCTTCTGCTCAAGTCCGACTATCTTCAAAAGCTCCATAGCCTTCTTCTTGGCATCGGAGAGCTTTACACCGGAGATCTCAAGGGGGAAGGTGACGTTTCTCAGTACGCTGCGCTGCTCCAGCAGGTTGAAGCCCTGGAAGATCATTGAAATGCTGCGGCGCATCTTCAGGAGCTCTGAGCGGCTGAGCTGGGTCATGTCCTTGCCATCTATGATAACGCTGCCATAGGTGGGCCGCTCCAGCAGATTGATGCAGCGGACAAGAGTACTTTTGCCTGCGCCGGACAGGCCGATTATGCCGAATATCTCACCGTCGTTTATGGTGAGGTTTATGTCCTTCAAAGCTTCCACCGTACCGGAGGAGGCGTTGAAAGTTTTGCACAGGTCCTTAAGCTCTATCATTTGGCTGCTTTCCTTTCAGCTGAAATAAACAAAAAAAGTTCGGAAAACTCATCGTTTTCCGAACCCTGTAAATCTTTTGGCAGTGGATATGGAAGGCGGTGAGTCATTCAATTTGCGCGCGCATCATCATGCACATGCTGAACATGCACATCATACCCATCATCATGTTGCGAGTATTGTTCTGACGCATTGTGACTCATTTCCCTTCTTTAGGATGTTTAGATTATAGCCCGAGGTCTATTCTTTGTCAACAGAAAATCTGCGTCAAATTAACCAAATAAAGCGGTAAAGAATTGTGCAAAAAAACAGCTCCCGTCCAAAAACGGGAGCTGAGGATAAATTTTGCGCGTTTTATTACTTCCAGAAATCAAGCTTGCTGTCGTCCATGCCGATCTTTCCGGCGCGGAAGACGGGGTTAAGACCTGCCTGCTTCTGCTCAACATAATCCTTGCATGCAGCGTAGGCTACCTTGCCGAGGATAATGCAGGTGGGGATGTTGATAAGGCACATGAAAGCCATGAGAATGTCAGCAATGCTCCAGACAAGGCCCATGCTCAGACCAGCACCAACGAAAATCAGGATAGCACATACGACATAGAAGCCCATCATGAACTTCTTGCCGGGCATCTTGTTGCCATTAATGAAAGCAAGGGCGTTGTTGCAGTAGTAAAGGTTGCCGATCAGGGTGGTGAAGCCGAAGAGCAGCAGGGAAATGGTAACGAAAACAGGACCGAAGCTGCCCAGAACGCTGGAGACGGAGAGCTGAACATACATAGCGCCGGCAATATCTTCGGTAGGCTCAATACCGGAGCACATGCACATCATTGCGGTGGCAGTGCAGATGATGATGGTGTCAAGGAAAACGGAGAACATCTGGACAAGACCCTGCTTTACGGGGTGAGATACGTCTGCTGCAGCTGCTGCGTTGGGAGCGGAGCCTACACCTGCTTCGTTGGAGTACAGGCCACGCTTGATACCGTACATCATGCAGGAGCCTGCAACGCCGCCGAAAATAGCCTTGAAGTTGAAAGCATCGGCAAAAATCTGGCCGATAACACCGGGCAGAAGCTTGACGTTGAAGATAATGACTACCAGAGCAACCAGAACGTAGATAAGGCCCATTACAGGAACCAAAGCGCTGGCAACGTTTGCAATACGCTTACCGCCGCCCAGCAGGCACCAGAAAGTGAGCAGAGCCATAATACCGCCGATAAGCCAGGGGGTAACAGAGGGATTGTAGAAGCTGTATGCCTTGAAGGAATCCTGCATGTTGTAGGAAGCCAGCATGTTGAAGCCGAAGGCATAAGTCAGGATAAGGAATACAGAAAAAACAATGCCGAGGGCGCGGCTGTGCAGTGCATCCTGAATGTAGTATGCGGGGCCGCCATAGCTGCTGCCGTCAGTATCGCGGCGCTTGTAAATCTGAGCCAGGGTGCTCTCAACAAATGCGGAAGCCATACCGATAAGAGCAATCAGCCACATCCAAAATGCTGCGCCGAAGCCGCCAAGGCAGACAGCAGTGGAAACGCCGACGATGTTGCCGGTGCCGACGCGGGATGCGGTGGAAACCATAAGTGCCTTGAAAGAGGAAGTGCCGCCTTCCTGGCTGGGCTTTTCCTTTACAACGCGGATAGCCTCACCGAAAAGTCTGAACTGTACGAAACCGGTACGGACAGAAAAGTAAAGACCGGCTGCGATAAGCACGATGATAAGCAGGGGGTAATAGAGGAAGCTGTTCAGGGAGTCGATAAATGCCATTAATAACACACCTTATGTTTATTTTTTACTACAGGGAAAAACTGGAATCGCGAAAAAACCAAAAGGCAGGCATCCCAATAACAGACGGTGCCCGCCCTGTTGGATACAAATTATACACCGTGATAGCGGAAGTATTCCACCAGCTTTGCTATACCGGCGGAGCCGAGATTCCTGCCATCAGGAGAACTGTATTCAGCCTTAAGATAGCCGTCATCATCGTTGAGGATAGAGGCGAGATCTGCAAAGTAAACATTGTTCTGAATGCAGATGTCCTTAATCCAGCCGTTGGCTGTGGCGATAAGCTCCTTATTAAGCCCGTCAGTGCCGGGGTAGGCAGAGCTGACAGAGCCGATGGAGCAGACGACGATCTTTGTCTCGCTGCTTGCGCTGCGCAGGGAGTTTATGAGCTGGCTGTATCCAGCCTTGAAGCTCTCCTCCGTTGCGTTGACCAGATCATCACCGCCAAGATAAATGACAATTCTCTTGGGCTGAGCTACCATTGCGGCGTTGGAGGGGGTAATCATGGAGCCATCGGGATAGACGATCTGGGTAGTGGCGGCGTTTGCTGCGCTCAAACCACTGCCATTATCGGTCCAGAGCTGGGCCGTGGCGCTGCCGCCATAGCTTGTGGCATAGTCGTTTATGCCCACAATAGTGCTGTCACAAAGATAGGTGAAGTTGAAAACGGACTCAATGCCGTTGTCCTGAGTGCTGGGCATTTCCATCACTTTGCCAGGCTGTGCAGGCGCAGACAGTTCATTGTCCACAAGGGCATCACCCCCGACACTCACACCTTCACCCAGTACAAGAGTACCCTCCAGCTTGTCACCGTAGTACTTTGTGAACACGGAGAAGGCAAGGCCCACCAGCAAAGCCAGCAAAGACACAAAGATTGCCAGCGCCCATATCAAGTTTTTTACACCGGACAGTCCGTTCTTCATATCATACCTCTGCATTTCTGATTGAAATATGGGCGGCCTTGCGGTCGCCCATAATATTGGCTTGAATTATAGGATTACTCCTGCTCTGCCAGAGCCTTAGCTTCCTCGATAACCTTCTGCTGAACGTTGCCGGGAGCTTCGTCGTAGCGGACAAACTTCAGAGTGAAGGAGCCAGCGCCCTGAGTCATGGAACGCAGGTCGATGGTGTAGGAGCTCATTTCGCCCATGGGAACCTCAGCCTCGATGGTGGTCATACCGTCTTCTGCGGGCATGGAACCCATCATGGTGCCGCGGCGCTTGGAGTTGATGTCGCCGATGATAGCGCCCTGGAACTCGTCGGGAATGGTGACGAAGAGCTGGCCAATGGGCTCGAGGATGGTGGGCTTAGCCTTGGGAATACCATCCTGGTATGCGATACGGGCAGCAGTCTGGAATGCCATATCGTTGGAGTCAACGGGGTGGTAGGAACCATCGTACAGGGTGGCCTTCAGACCAACCAGGGGATAACCTGCCAGAACGCCCTTGACGATAGCGTTGCGCAGACCCTTTTCAACGGAGGGGAAGAAGTTCTTGGGAACGGAGCCGCCGAAGACTTCTTCTGCAAAGATCATGTCGTCCTGCTCATCCTGGGGCTCGAAGCGGATCCAAACGTCACCGAACTGACCGGAACCACCGGACTGCTTCTTGTGACGGCCGTGGACTTCGACCTTGCCCTTGATCTTCTCGCGGTATGCAACGCGAGCGGGCTTGAGCTCGGTGTCAACGTTGTAGAGGTTCTTCAGCTTGGAGCAGAGAACGCCCAGCTGAATGTCGCCAGCGCCGGAGATGACCATCTGGTGGGTCTCAGCGTTGTTGACGAGAGTGAAGGAAATGTCTTCCTCGTTGAGCTTGTTCAGACCTGCAGCAACCTT
>JAFQQV010000060.1 GCA_017410425.1 Oscillospiraceae bacterium | reverse complement strand
TTCAAATCTGTTTCATATATGGCATTGCCATCGCGCTCAAAGTATAGATCGAGGATATTCTGTTCTGTCATTCTATCCCTCCTCACCTATATAGGCGCAAAATAACTCAGCAAAGTTTCAAAATTTATATAAATATTTTACCTGCAGTAGAATGTGCCGTCAAATTTGGAGGATTTCATTCTATATTAAACTTCATTACCGCACACATGAGCTTTGCCTGTGCCTCTTGATATATCCATTCATCTTCCTTTGACCAGTGCCGGATGTATGACGCGTAGTGGGAGAGTATCTTCTCCATGGCCTCCGGGTCACCGGATTTTGCGTCCAAGATGGTTTGGTACGGGATTCTATTGCTCATAGTTTATAGCGGTCAAAATCTCCTTTAGTTTTCTCAGGGCGGTTTGCCTGCCGAAGCGTATAACATGAACAGGGAGACCGAGGATATCCCCGGTCTCCCTGTCGCTGCACTCCGCAAAATAGCAGAGCAGTATTATATTTCGCTGCCTGGGCACAAGTGAGCGTATGGCCTCGGCAAGCTCCGGATCGTAGATACAGACACTAAACCTGTCGGTGTGCAGCCACGTGCGGCCGTAGGCTGCTTCGTCTGGCTCTGCCGGGATATCATAAGCAAGCTCCAAGGGCTGCTCACGTTCGGCTTTACGGCGCAGTTGAGCATGGGCGTCCAAGCAGGCGTGTTTTATTACCTTTTTGCAAAAGGCGTCAAACTGCATCTCAATGGCTTCACTCATAAGAACTTTTTGACCAAGCTAAAAGCCTGTCGGGTAAGAGCTGCCGCCTCCTGTATCTCAGCATCGGAAACGCCTTTTCTGTAATTTGCAATATAGGCAATCTGGTTTATGTTGTTGCCGATAGCGGATAGCTCCCGCAGAAGCTTTGCGTATTCCTCCGGCGGCTTCGGTTTGATTTCAACCCCGGCTACAAGATTGCGTATAAACGGGTCAATGCCCAGACCTGCAGCCTTGGCCTCCTTTTTGAGTTTAGAATATTCTTTGTCGTTCATCCAGACACTGATGTGTCGGTTTCTTCTTCGCATAGTACCTCCTTTGCGTTACGGGTTTCAGGGTGTCCCTGAGTCTCCGGCGTTTGTGTGCTACCAAATGCCATACTTGCGGGGGCATAAAATAAAAAATGCATTTCACCATGAAATGCATTTTTAGGATGATTTTATTAAATTTTCAGTTGTGGGCGTGGGTTGAGCAAGTATGTCATTTGATAGCTCAAACGCCCCGTGTTGGGAGTACCCAAGCCCCGGAAATACATTTCACCGTGAAATGTATTTCTGCTCACGCCTAAAACTTTTTTCACGGTGAAAAACATTTCCGGAAAGCGACTCACTATATTGTTTCCCAACATTTACTATGTATTTTTATTCTTTGCCACACTTCAATGATTTCCATAGTTCTTGAACACTCAAGCAGTCAAATAGTTCATTAGGATAGTGACTTTCAATATAGTCTCGTTCCTTTCCGTCATGGTAATAAAAAACAACTTTTGTTAGGTCCTTGTTATTTAATATGCCATCGAAAATATGTTGATCATTATTAGGAGATAAACCTATTATATCTAATTCACCTTTTATTGACTCAAATTTTGAAAAATAATAGTCAGTGGCCATTTTAAGTTCTGGATGCATTATCTTTGTACGTATCATCTGTGCCTCTATAGAATTATTTATTTCAAGCGAGGTTCTAAATAGAATATCATTTTTGTACCTATTATGATAAGTCTCCGAGTCTAGGATTGTCAGATACTTTTTCATAGCAGTTTTATATTTTAGTCTACCACTATAGTTTAGCAAAGCATTGCAATAACAATGTTTCATTTCCGCAATCCAAGCTGTATCCCCGTTTTCTGTTCTGATATATCCCAGCGCTGTTTCTGGATTTTCACTATCTGCTAAAACGGAAAAATCACCATGTAAATGGTATACTTTCCTGTTTGTTAGACTTTCTACATTGTTATCATAATTAAGCGTGAATATATTTTCATAACCCAAGAAGAAATTTTTGATTTCGTCGTTCATCTTTAGATATAATTTTTGTATTTCTCCATTGTTATATATGGCGTCCAACAGAAGTTGTTCAAACCCTTGTACAGCTGTTTGATAGATTGGCATCAAATCATTATTCAGGGAGAAAAAAACATGAAGCAATAACAGCCAGTCCTCTAGCATGATTTCATGAAGCGCAGAAACTTTTTTTGTATATCTTTTCATAAAATCACATATTGCTTCTGTTGTATCTAAATCAAAACTTTTGTCATTGTGTTTTCCTTCTATTATTGAATTAGCTACACCTACAAGACCCTCAAAAATTGAAATAATATCGGTCCCTGAGATTTTATCTGCAAATAAACTATCATATTTATTTGCAGCACTATTATTTTTTATTCTTTTTATAATATGCGCACTAGTAAATTCACTACCTCCAAACTGTATATTTATCCCATTTCCCAACAACAAATGTTTTTCCATTACTTTTCTCCTCTTTTAATTTACGCACTTTTGCTAAAAGCTTTTACAAATTATTGCATAAGGGAAGGGGTTTTTCAACTTTTTTCTGATGAGAAAGAGCAGATTAAAATCATGCGGTGCTTCTCACCATCGCGGAATAATAAGGGCCTATCGTTATCGGCGCATTATACAGCGCTGTTAACAGATAGGCCTTTATGTTTTTAATTTTACTTGTGGTGTCGCGCATCGAGTCCAGAACGTACTCTATGTGTTCACGCCCCAGTTGCCGGAAGCGGTGCTGTACTGATGGTGTCGGGATGCTTTGCCGCCCTATGCGGATAGTGGGTGTACTGCATTGCTCAACCTCTGCCATGAGTTCAACAAGGCTCTCAGGGTCATCATAGGGATATTCTTCTTTCAAAATATCAAGCTCTATGCGTTCCTCAATCTCATCCATCGCCTCCGGCTCCGGATAGATTGATGGATAAGTATAACTATTATTAGTATAATTTATATCAGTATAATTAGTCTCCGCTTTTGGGAAGTCAGCAAAAATACTTTCTCTCCTTACTGAACTCGGATAAACAGGATTCTGCAAAGACTGTTTTGGTAGGTCGGGTAATTTTGTGTCAGTGAACTGCTTTACATAGATGATCGTAGGCCGCCCCTGACCCTGTTTTATACGCTCGATTAAGCCGATGCCTTTCTTGGTATCAAGCTCTGCAAGCAGTTTGATGGCCTTTTCGTGGCCGCAGCTGAGCACCTCCATCACCTCGTTCATGGTGAAGTAGATATATACCCGGCCCTGACTGTCAAACCATCCGTTGGCAGCTGACAAGCTCATGCGGTCAAGCATCAGGCCGTAGAGCAGCTTAGCATCGTTGGACAGGTCTTTGAACTCCGGTGCGGTGAAAAGAATTCGAGGCACGCGGAAGAATGAAAACATCTCCGCCTGCCCACCGTAGTAGTAATTGAATTTCATTGTGTTCCTCCTTAATAATTTGTTCATCAAGTTCACTGAAAATTAATATTTTGTTGCATTTGGTGACATTTATTTTAGAAATCACTATATATTTAGCCTTGAAAAGTGTTGACACTTGTGTTATTATAGTCTTAGCACTCGCGCGTGCCGAGTGCTAAGACCTTTTGATTTGAAACGGAGTCTTATATGAGAAATAAAGAAAAAGATTTAGAAAAACTTGCAGAAAACCTTGATATCTCCAACACTATGTACTCATACGCTGTTGATAGATATATGGGTATTTCGAAATACTTACTTGACAGAGGAATCCAAGGTGACTTCAGCCCCCAAGGCTCCTTTAGAACTGGCACTGTAGTACGGCCTTTGAGAAATGGCGTTGAGACCGACTATGATTTAGATGTTATTTGTACCCTTGCTGTTGATAAACATGAAACTTTTCCAAGTGAAGTTAAACAGTCCGTGGGCATAGCTTTGGAAGCAAACTCAATTTATAGGGACAAACTTCTACCAGAAGACAGTCGGTGTTGGACCTTAGAATATGCTGGTGTTTCTGATGGCATTGGCTTTAAGCTTGACATTGTGCCTTCAGTCAAAGAAAGCTCTTCCCATGTTTTACGAATAATGAAACAGGACGTACCTACTAAATATGCTGTAAATACAATAGCTGCTACAGATAAAAGCGAAAACGGGAAATACTCTTGGCTGACTAGCAATACGAAAGGGTTTGGTGATTGGTTTGAAGATATTAATAAACCTTTCAAGTCTTATAATTACAGCGAGCGTAGAGAGAAGTATTTCAAAAACAATCGTGCCCATTTTTCAGCTACAGCCACCGTTGAATCTGTAGATCCATACCTTGTAAAATCAAGCCTACAGCGTGTTGTGCAGTTATTGAAACGGCATAGAGATTTATATTACCATAGATCAAGAAGAGATAACTTACGTCCTGAGTCGGTCATTATAACCGTTCTTGCTGCAAAAATTGCAGTAAGTGCCTCAGCCTCACTCAGTGTAGACGCCCTACTTGCACATGTCGTTCAAGGTATAAGTGACTATGCTGTACTATTGAAGGGGGGTACTCCAAACCAAACTCTTTCTTGTAATGCAATCGAAAAGCGTGATGGTGTGTGGTGGGTTGAAAACCCTGTTGACCATGAAGATAATTTTGCAGAGTTTTGGACAAATGAAACTGCAGAAGAATTTTTCCGTTGGATCGAAGTTGTTAAAAACGATGTGGTAGATATATCCCCCATAAACGAGGCAAAATATCTTTCTGGGCTACAACGTTCTTTCGGCACTGAGTTTGTTACAAAAAAACTGCCCTTATCTCCCAGTGCAACCACAACGAGTACCATAACAACTCCAATCAAACCTTGGGGCAGAATGTACGATCATGATTAACCTATACCAAGAAGTGGTTGCAGTGTCTACCAAATATCCATCCCTGTCTATTTCAAAGACAGAGGATGGGTATATCCTCAAGGGAATATTAGTCATGAATAAAACCTACGATGAAGTCCCTTTGTATCATGAGTTTAATATTGAAATACAAGTTCCCAACGCCTTCCCTAATCAGATTCCAAAAGTATTTGCTGCGAAAGAAGATATACCCGTAGGCTTTCAGCATTTTCTAGTAGATGGAGAATTATGTCTGGGTGCCATGTGTGAATTGAGAACATTTTTAACTCATACGCCATCTCTTACTGCGTTTATTGATGAACTCCTTATGAGTTATCTTTATGCTGCTGAGTATTACCGTACTTATGGTATTGCTCCCTATGGAGAACGTTCACATGGAATCAAAGGAACAAGGGAAGCATATAAAGAAAGATATCGAACTGATGATGACCATTTGCTAAATACACTTCTGTTATTTTTAAGTGGCTATAAAAAATATCGGGGACACTGTAGTTGCCCTTGTGGGTCCGGTCAAAAATTTCGAGACTGTCACGGCACCCAATTAATACAAGATATACGTTCCCCTTACTATGAGGAATTTAAAGAAGATGCTATAAACCTTTTATGCACATATTACGAAAACATCAAGAAACGACAGGAGCGCAGAAAATGGATAGTGTAGTTCCTCACCGTGAACAATTTCATATCGCTGGGAAATTGAATGCCTCGATTGGCTTTATAACACTTTTCACTACAATTATGTCTATTGTTCAAATAATATATGACTGTACCAACTTATCTGAAAAACCTTTTTGGGGAAAAATTGGACCATTACTTAGTCCAACAATACTTTTGGGCACCATCTTAATAATCGTTCTTTCTATAGCATATACTTTTGTATATCGTCGTGCTGAAGATATTCGCAGAGATTCATTTGCCGACAATTCTTTTGGCTGCCTGCTTTCTGATGAAGAATCAATTGGTTATTTTAGCAACGATGCTATTAACCCTAGCACTAAAAAGGCTTTGGCAAATCTTCATGAAAACTGCTTTTTTTCTTTGTCCATAGTCAGCCTCATGTGTAAAAAAAGTTTCATACGTTCTTGTATCATTTTGTTTCTTTTGCTTATATGCATAATTTATAATGTCTCCGGGAACAAGATCTTATTAGGGATAGCAAATATTCTCATTTCACTGCACACTTTACAAGATTTTATAAATATTTTGTATCTCAAGAAGTCTTTAGAAAGAGTCAGTGAAAACTGCAAAGCTTTATGGTCAAGCCTCTCTGATAAAAACTGTTCATCTTCTCATATTATAGGAAAAATCAGCAGGGAACTCATCAGATACGAAACCGCACTCGCTTATGCATCTATTATGCTTGATTCAAAGTGTTTTAAAAAAATCAATGATGAAAAAACAAAAGAGTGGGCCAAACTTCAAAAAAGATTTGAAATTTTATCTTGAAACCATATCCCATCTGCACTAAAAAATAAAATTTAAAAGCAAAAAAGCTGACCAGAGTTGGTCAGCTTTTTGTATACGCTTATAAATCTCTCTTACGACATAAGCCATTGGAGCAACACCCTTTTCCGTGCATTTTTTGTTATACAAACTATTGCACCGTTTGGCGTAAGCGTGGCGTATTGGCGTAAATTTTATAGTTTTGACTGTCTTAAAACCTAAGCATTTTCAATGCTCTCCGGGTTTCAAATCAGTCCATGGGCTTCATGGTGGGGAAGAGAATAACGTCTCTGATAGAGTTGCAGCCGGTAAGCAGCATTACGCAGCGGTCAATACCGATGCCAAGGCCGCCAGTGGGAGGCATACCATACTCCAGAGCATTGATGAAGTCATCGTCCATCATGCCGGCTTCATCGTCGCCCTTGGCGCGCATCTCGACCTGCTTCTGGAAACGCTGCTTCTGGTCAATGGGGTCATTGAGCTCAGAGAAGGCATTACCCATCTCGCTGGAGCAGATGAACAGCTCGAAGCGCTCGGTCAGCTTGGGGAAGCTGGGGCTGCGCTTTGCAAGGGGAGAAACATCAACGGGATGCATGGTGATAAAGGTGGGCTGGGTAAGCTTCTCTTCAACCTTCTGGTCAAAGCATTCATACAGGGCGTGGCCCCAAGTGGGCTCGATCTTATCCATGTCAACACCGGCAGCCTTTGCAGCGGCAACAGCCTCTGCATCGTCCTCGATAGCCATAAAGTCGATACCGACATATTCCTTGACAGCCTCAGCCATAGTCATGCGCTTGAAGCCGGGAGCGAGAGAAACCTGCTTGCCCTGCCACTCGACATCATAGGTGCCGAGGATTTCCATGGCGGCGCCGGAAAGAAGATCTTCAAAAAGATCCATCATATCATTGAAGTCTGCATAAGCCTCATAGAGTTCAACAGTAGTAAACTCAGGATTGTGCTTGGTGTCCATACCTTCATTACGGAAAATACGACCGATTTCGTAAACGCGCTCAATGCCGCCAACAATAAGACGCTTCAGGGGCAGCTCAGTAGCAATACGGAGATACATGTCAATATCCAGAGTATTGTGGTGAGTAATGAAGGGGCGTGCAGTAGCACCACCGGAAATGGTGTTGAGAACAGGAGTCTCAACCTCCATGTAGCCGCGGTTTTCAAGGAAGCGGCGGACATAGGAGATAAACTTGGAGCGGATCTCAAAGTTACGGCGGCTCTCATCATTGACAATAAGGTCAACGTAGCGCTGGCGGTACTTAAGCTCGGTATTGGTCATGCCGTGGAACTTCTCAGGCAGAGGACGCAGGGACTTGGAGAGCAGAACAACCTTCTCAACGTGGACAGAGATTTCCTCAGTCTTGGTCTTGAAAACAAAGCCGGAAACACCAACGATATCACCAATGTCGTACTTGCGGAAATCTGCAAACTCCTGCTCAGAGACAGAGTCCTTCTTGATATAAAGCTGGATCTGGCCCTTATCATCCTTGATGTGGCAGAAGATTGCCTTACCCATGCCGCGCTTGGACATGATACGGCCTGCTACGCAAACGGGCTTTTCTTCAAAAGCTTCGTAGTTTTCTTTGATTTCACGGGACCATGCGCTTCTCTCAAACTTGGTCTGATGGAAGGGGTCTCTTCCCTCCTGCTGCAGAGCAGCCAGCTTATCACGGCGTACCTGCAGAATCTCGGACAGCTCCATCTCGGGAGCCTGCTGAACATTCTTTTCTTCGCTCATATCCTGTTCCACCTAATTACTTATTTTCTACGGAAATTATCTTAAGCTGGATTGCACCAGCAGGAGCCATAACGGTGACTACATCGCCTGCGCGGTGACCATGGAGTGCGCGGCCCACGGGAGAGTCATCAGAGATGCGACCCATACGGGGGTTGGCTTCCTGAGAACCAACGATCTCATAAGTCTCCTCAAAGTCCTCATCCAGAACCTTTACAACGCTGCCCAGAGTGACGGTGTCCTTGGGTGCGTCGGTATCCATATTATCAACAATCTCAGCATTCTCAATGAGAACCTTCAGCTCGGCAATCTTGGAGTAAAGCTTACCCTGCTCGGTCTTGGCCTCATCGTACTCACTGTTTTCAGAAAGGTCACCAAAGCTTCTGGCTTCCTTGATAAGTTCTGCTACTTCTTTTTCTCTAACGGTTTCCAGATAGTTAAGCTCTTCCTTGATTGCGTCAAGGCGCTCCTGGCTCATTTTAAATCTGCTCATGTTTGCCATTTTTACTGACTCCTTCTGCCCAAGTCGGGCATTTTATAGTGGGAAATCTGAATTTAGCCTATATATTATAGTGATTTATGCTGTATATGTCAACTCAAAAGCTTAAGAGCCTGCATGAGCTGTTCATCATTTGAAGTCGCACCGGCGCCAGTACTTTCACCGGTGGTACCGGCAGTAGTGCCGGTGGCGGATGCGTCGGTATTATAAACGATGTAATCCGGAACAACGCCGCCGTTGATGCTTATATCAGTGTAGTTACCAGTAAGATAAGTGCCGGTAGAGAGACGGATCGCGCTGCCGTCTGCAAGGGCGATGGTCTCCTGAGTTCTGGTTTTGCCAACAGTTGCCTCGCCGAGAAGGGTTGCCCACTGGTACTCCTTGAGCACAGCTGCAAAAAGCTCAGCTTCGCCAAAGGTTTCAACATTCAGCAGCACACAGGTAGGAAGCTGAATGCACATACCGTCAGACTCGGTGATTTGTTCATTGTCTTCCTTATCCTTTTCGATGAAGAGGATTCCGCTGGGAAGCAGGTAGTCAAGCAAAGCTGCAAGCTCAGTATCAAGACCACCGGGATTACCGCGTACATCAATACACAGGGAAATTGCCCCCTGATTGAGCAGCTCTTCAATTGCGTTGATTGCATCCTGAGCAGTACCTGCTTCAAAGTTCTTGATCTGAACATAGCCTGCCATTGTCTTTTCAAGACGGTGGTAAACAGAGCTCTTGTAAGTTCCGGTGCAGTCTACCTCAATGGTATTTTTGCCGTTGCCTATACCCAGGACAAACTTGGTGTTAAGCCTGGAGCGGATAAGTACACGGGTTTCATCCAAGGTCTTGTCTCGCAGATCAATGTCATCTACGGAGGTAATTACCATACCGGGAGTAAGACCGGCGATGGCTGCAGGTGACTCATAGTTTACGGAGATAACCTCAAAACCGCCATTATCAAGCTTGGAAATTGCCATACCGATGGACGCATATTCGTTGGTTGAGTTCAGCTGATATGCCTTGTATTCATTGGGAGACATGTAATAGCTCCAGCTGTCGCCAAGTCCGGATATCATTGCAGCGGCAGCATTGTCGCCCATGGTCTCACGGTTGACAGCATCAATGTACTGATTGTCTACAACATCCTTGATTTCAATGTAGCGCATGGCCTCGTTATACTCGTCCTTACCGCCTACACTATTGAGCATGTCACGCCTTGTATACCAGATGGATCCGCTGACAGAAAGGATCAGTACCAGCACAACGTATTTGCTTTTGATGGGAATGTTGAAAATTGCCGCAATAATATTAAATATTGCGTTTAATAGTCTGCTTCCGATGCCCATTATAAGCTCCTGTTGAAAAATTTTTTGTCATTATATCGCGCTTTACCGGACAGCCGTAAACGACCGTCCGGTAGCGATAAATATCTGTTAAAAAGCGTTCTTATACGCCGGCATCCTGAGAAATGACCAATCCGGAGTAAAACTGCTCAGGGTCAATTCTGGTGCCGTTTTTGTACACTTCAAGATGCAGGTGAGGACCGGTGGAATTGCCGGTGCTGCCTACCTGGCCTATAGTCTCACCTTGTGAGACAGTCTGTCCGTTGGAAACGGAGATGACGGAAAGATGACCGTAGAGGGTCTTGTATCCGTTGCCATGGTCAATCATAATGCAGTTGCCATAGCCGCCATTCCAGGAGGCTAAAACAACAGTACCGGAGTCACATGCGTAAACCGCCGTGCCCTGATTTGATGCAATGTCCATGCCGGTATGGCTTTTGTACTGGCCGGTAATGGGGTGCACACGCATGCCGAAACGGCTGGATATGTAAGCATAGGACGCAACCGGGAAGACGAAGCTGCCGGTGCCGGAAACACCACCGCCACCACCTGCAGGGCCAACGGCAGCTGCAGCCTTTTCAGCTTCAAGCTTGGCAACCAGCGCATCAATAGCTGAGTTTGCAGCATCTTCCTGAGCAGAGATTGCCTCGTATTCAGCCTGCTTGTTCTCAATATCCTTCTCAAGGTCAAGGATAAGCTGGGTTGCCTCTTCAATATCCTTCTGCAGTTCCTCCTGCTCCTGGCGGAGGATCTCCTGCTTTGCCTCTATGTCCTCGCGGTAAGCCTCATACTCAAGCTTAACCTCTTCGGTATTTTCGCGGGCCTTGGTGTAAGCGTCCTGAAGGGCCTTGTCGCTCTCCATAATCTCGCCGATATCATCCATTGCAGTGAGCATTTCGCCCAGATTATTGGATTTGAATATCATAGCGAAAAAGTTGAGATTGCCGTTTTCCTCCATTGCGCGGACACGGGAGCGATAGCGCTCAAGCTGTTCCTGCTCCAGTTCCTGGGCGTGGAAAAGCTCCTTTTCCTTATCGGCAATCATCTCGTCATAGATTGCAATTTCGTCGTTGTTAAGCTGAATCTGTATGAGAGTGTAGGCATTACGCTCATCCATTGCTCTCTTCTTCTCAACAACACTGGCCTTTTCAGACTCAAGCTGTTCAACCACAGCCTGCTTCTCCTTACGCTGGGCTTTTATTGCATCACGCTGGGCCTTGAGTGCGTCAATCTCCGCCTGGGTAACTGCTTCGGCAGCTACTGGGACAGTTTCAAGCACAAGGCCAGAACACATTGCAAAGCAAAGCATCAGCGCAAGTAAGGATTTTATCTTTCTATTCATAAGCTATACCTTGAACTGCCTTAGCAATTGTAGTAGGAAATACCGGAGAAATACTGGGTGGGGTCTACCCTGCTGTCTCCTACATACACCTCAAAATGGAGGTGCACACCGGTTGCACGGCCGGTATCTCCAAGATAACCGATAGTCTGACCCTGGCTGACGTACTCACCCTGGGACACAGCAAGAGAAGAGCAGTGAGCATACACGGTGGAAGTGCTGCCATGGTCAATGATTACGTAGTTACCATAGCCGCCGTCATAGGAAGCAGTGATAACAGTGCCGGATGCTGCGGCGATAATAGGCTGACCTGCATTGTTGAAGCCGTCTATATCAATGCCGCTGTGATAACGGGTTTCACCGGTAAAGGGGTCGGAACGGTTGCCATATCGGCTGGTTACCCTGGTGCTGCAGGGTACAGGCCACACAAAGCCTTCGTTGCCACCCACATTACCAACATTGCTTTGGTTCTGCATATCCTGAATCTGCTCCTGAGAATAGGGAGGTTCATTACCTGCAGCCTCCGCCTCTGCATTGGCCTGATTCATCTGCTCAAGCTGGGCTGCGGCATTCTGGGCATTAGCCAGAGCTTCAGCCTGCTGCTGGGCCTTGATTGCATTGTTGCGGGCAATAACACCTGCAATTGTCGCTGCGGCTGCAGCTTCAGCTGCTTCAGCTGCTTCATATTCAGCAATGGCAGACTGGATATCAGCTTCAAGACTTTCAAGAAGCTTTGCTGCTTCTTCAATGTCCTTTTTAAGCTGCTCCTGCTCGGCCTGAAGTTCAGACTTTTTTTCTTCATAGCCGGCCTTCTCAATTTCATACTGGGCCTTGATCTCCTCAGTCTCTTCACGGGCGTCCTCATAACGCTCCTGAAGGACTCTGTCGCTCTCCATAATTTCACCCATATCATCCATTGCTGTTATGAGCTGGGAAAAATTATCGGATTGGAGAATAAGGGCCAGAATATTGAAGCCGCCGTTTTCTTCCATTGCACGGACTCTGGTCCTGTACTTTTCAAGCTGAATGGCTTCTCTGTCTCTGGCAGCAGCCACTTCTTTTGCTTTTTCCTCGATCAGTTTATCGTAGTTGTCGATTTCCTTTTGAACGATTTTCATCTGTTCTTCAGCAAGCGTTGTCTGAACTTCAAGGGCAGCCTTCTTGTCCAATACATTTGCCTGCTGTTCTTCCAGCAGCTCAATACGTTCCTTGATGTCTCTTACCTGCTTTGAAAGCTCTTCTTTCTGAGCTTTCAGTTCATCCAGTTCGTCCGCATAGGCGGAAACGGGAACCACGCTGAAAACCAGAGACAAAAGCATCAGGATCGCCATGAGGACCGCGACAAACGATACAAACTTTTTTCTTCTTTTCATTAAAAACTCCTGTAACTAGGGGCTTTGTTCCTCAGACCTTTAGATAATTTCTGATAGCGTTGACGCCGCCAAAGACGCCGACCATAACGCTGACGGCCATGAAAACAACGAATATTTCAAAGCCAACGTGGCTGAAGGGTACAACAGAAATGAAGTTACCGGTAAGGGTACCGACAAGTTTACCGGTAATCACGTTGTAAAGGCCCCAAACTGCGATAAATGCAAGCCCGCCGCCCAGCATACCGAGCACAAGGCCCTCAATGACAAAGGGCATACGGATAAAGCCGTTGGTTGCACCAACCATCTTCATAATGGCGATTTCTTCACGACGGCCAAAGGTGGCAAGCTTAATGGTATTGGTCATAATGAATATGGACACAAACACCAGCATGGCAATAAGCACCATGGAAATAACACTGACAACATTTCTGATGGTAACAAAGGTCTTTGCATACTCAAGGTGAGCATTGACCTTTGCAACACCAGCAAGAGCCTCAAGCTCTGCCTGGGTCTGGGACATGAGGGCAATGTCAGTCAGATGAACGACAAAACGATGGCGGAAGACGGATTCGTCAATACCTTCCATCAGGCTTTCATCGTACTTGCTCATGAAGTTATCCATTGCTTCTTCACGGGAGACAAAGTCTGCGTAAGAAATGTTCTCCAGAGCCTCAATGCTTCCCTGAATAGCCATGGCTTCATTTTCATCGGCAATATCCTCGTCAACGAAAACAACGATCTCATTCTGGTCCTCAAGGTCCTTGATAAGTGCATCAATGTTAACAGACAGAAGAGAGACGATACCCATGATAATGAGGCAGGCCATAATAATTGTTACGGATGCGAAGGACATAAAGCCGTGAGTGGTAATGCTGCGGAAACCTTCGCGTATAAGGTAAAGCCATCTGCTGATCATACGTAATAGCCCTCCATTCCATCGCTGACCATATTGCCGCTATCAATAGTGATAACGCGCTTGTTGAAAGCGTTGACCAGCTCTTTTTCATGAGTGACCACAAGAACGGTGGTGCCCATTTCATTGATCTTCTCCAGCAGGAGCATAAGCTCAAGGCTGCGTGCAGGGTCAAGGTTGCCGGTAGGCTCATCTGCCACGATCATACGGGGGCTGTTGACAAGAGCTCTTGCAATTGCAACACGCTGCTGTTCACCACCGGAAAGTTCGGTAGGCATACGCTTTTCACAGCCGTCAAGACCGACAAGCTCAAGTATGTAGGGCACGCGCTTCTTGATTTCCTTATTGGGTGCGCCGACAACACGCATGGCAAAAGCCACATTGTCATAGACACTCATATTCTCAATAAGTCTGTAATCCTGGAAAACAACGCCCAGAGTTCTGCGCATTTTAGGCAGCTTGCGGCGCTTTATAGTGCTCATGTCATAGTCATTGATAATGACGGTACCGGAAGTAGGACGTAATTCACCGGTAATAAGTTTCATCAAAGTTGTCTTGCCGGAGCCGGAGGGGCCGACCAGGAAAACAAACTCGCCTTCATTTATGTTAAGGCTTACATTGTCCAGCGCAATAGTATTGCTGCTGTCGTAAACCTTGCGGACATTTTCCATCAGTACCATAGAATCAATTAACCTCCAAAGGTTTTATAAAATAACAGCTTTCGCCGAGTATAATACCAAGGCAATTTTAAATATGCCTAAAAACCTCAACTCAGTACTTGCTGGTGATATTAAGGGAGTCGAGATACTGCTTTACCATCATAGCGACCTTAAAGACAATTGCATGGTCAAACTCTCTCAGATCAAGGCCAGTGAGCTTCTTGATTTTCTCAAGGCGGTAGACCAGAGTGTTACGATGGACATAAAGCTTTCTGGAAGTCTCGGAAACATTGAGGTTATTCTCGAAGAACTTGTTGATAGTTTCAAGAGTATCCTCGTCCAGAGTTTCAATGGAATTCTTTTTGAAGACCTCGTTAAGGAACATCTCACACAGGGTGGTGGGCAGCTGATAGATAATACGGCTCAGGCCCAGATTCTCATAATTGATGATGGTCTTCTCGCTTTCAAATACACGGCCCACATCGATTGCAATCTGTGCTTCCTTGTACTTGTCGGCAAGCTCTCTGAGGTGGCGGGCATTGGTGCTGATGCCAATAACACACTTGATACCAAGCTCATCCTTGAGGGCAGTCTCAATATTGTGGGCAACCTTATGTACTTCCTCAGGACAGTTGGGGCCGGGAAGAGATTTGACAAGCACGATGGAGGACTCGTTTATGTTCAGAACAAAATCCTTCTGCTTATCGGGGAAGAGATGCTGGATAACCTCAACCGCTGCCACATCAGGATTCTCCATCTGGCGGACCAGAAGGACAACGCGGGTTTCATCGGTGACGAAGTGCAGTTCCTTAGCGCGGACATAGACATCACCGGGCAGAATATTGTCAGAGATAATGTTCTTGATAAATGCAGCCTTGTTGTGCTTTTCCTCATAATTGGTCTTTGCTTCGTTGAAGGTGACTGCAGAAATAGCACAGATGGTACGGCTCATAGAATCTGTACCGTCGGTAAAGCAGGCATAGTCAAACCTTGCACCGGGAGAAGACAGGGCACAGTAGGTTCTGCTGCTGGTGCACACAGGGCGATCAGGATCGTCAAACTCACACTGATGGAAATCGTCAAGACGGGAGCCAATCATTGCAAGCTCGCTGCTGGCTACAACAAAACCCTGTTCATCCACGACGCCCAAGGTTCTGTCAATGGAGTCCTTCATCTGAATGATGACATTCTGAAAAATTCTGCTGGACATATTTATCTCCTCACTCTTCCTCAAATGCGGCCTTCGCCGGGTCAATCACTTCCGGCCAGCCGGCTTCCGCATATCAAGCCTGCGGTAGGGCTATTTTTGTCCCGAAACCATATGCATGCAGGAGCAGAAACCCGCCCCTGCAAAGTGATATATGCAATTTTGCAAGAGTTTCCGGCAAAATTGCCGTACTCCCCATAATCCTAGCATACATAATAACTCATTTTTTTGTAATTTTCAATAGAAACAATAAGGTTTTTTTGTGAACTTTTTTAAATTTGTGTTGCTTACGTGCAAAATAGCTCGAAAATTTTATTGTTTTTTAACTATTTTTCCATAACGAAATCCTTTATCACCTTGCACAAATCCTTTTCGTCAAGCTCAACAAATCCACCGGGCCCAAGATTTTCTCCCACTTCAAGCTCTCCAACCGCAAGGCGGCGCAGTTCAAGCACGGGTTTTCCCCGGGAGGCAAGCATACGCTTGACCTGATGGTACTTTCCTTCCATAACTGTTACAAGACAGCAGCTGTTTCCCAACAGCTCAAGCTTTGCAGGCAGGCATTCAGTACCATCCTTAAGAACTATTCCCTCGCGGAATGCCTGAACGTCAGCCTCATTGGGTTCTCCATCCACTACGGCAAGGTAAAGCTTCTCCACGCCGGATTTTGGTGATATTACCCTATGTGCAAAATCTCCGTCGTTTGTCAGCAACAGCAGGCCACTGGTATCTTTATCCAGCCTGCCCACTGGGAAAAGCCCCATACGCTGCTGCTCCTGAGGCAGCAGATCAAGAACCGTCTTCTGTTTGCGATCCTCTGTAACGCTAAGTACTCCCGCAGGCTTATCCATCATATAGTATCTGAACTTCTGCACTGTCAGGCTTTTTCCGTCCAAGGCAATGTCACAGCTTTCGCTGTCAAACTTAGCATCCGGAACCGTTACTGCCCTGCCGTCAACAGTCACACGCCCGCTCTTTATTATCTGTTTAAGCTCACTGCGGCTTGCAATGCCCATATCAGCAAGCAATTTGTCAAGTCTTTTCAAAGCCATGAGATATTCCCCCATTTTCTTTGCAATTAAATTTTAGTTTAACATACTTTGTCTTCAATTTGAATAGCTTATCTTCAGAGGATAGATTTTAACAGAATCAAATCGGAGGAAATTATGGCAGAAAGAACCGTAAAGACCAGCAGAAGAAAAGCCTTGCTCACAGTGCTCATATGTGGAGCAATAATATTTTTACTTATAATGGCACGCAGTATTTTCCTGCCCGGAACAGAATTTGACCTCAGCACAAGCGAAGGGCGTGAGGCATATCTAAATTCACTGGGCTGGGAAATCAAGCCTGACAGTGAATCATTCAGGACAGTCATCGTGCCCGACAAGCTTGACGGCATAATGGCCCAGTACAACCGCATGCAGCAGGCCCAGGGCTACGATCTGAGCATGCATCTGGGCGAAAGCTGCAGCCAATACAGCTATGAGCTGACAAACTACACCGACAGCGACGGCACGGTAATCGTCACACTCTATGTTCAGGACGGAAAGCTTATCGCTGCCGACATACATACCACTGCAGTAAACGGCTTCATGCACGGACTTAAAAAGAACGAAAAACAGTAGCAAAAAGGCAGACAGAAATTTTCTGTCTGCCCATATTATTAAAGAAGAATAATACCCTTTTCACGGCAAATGTCCATGGTTTCATCGTCCCAGATGGAAGCCTGAACCTCGCCAATATGGGCCTTGCCCAGAATGAGCATAGAGAGACGGGACTGACCGATACCGCCGCCGATGGTCAGAGGCAGCTCGCCGGAAAGCAGTGCCTTATGGTAAGGCAGTTCTCGTCTGTCCTCACAACCGGAGATACGAAGCTGATTTTCCAGGGTCTCCGGATCAACTCTTATACCCATGGAGGAAATCTCCATAGGGCACTCCAGCAGGTCATCCCAGAACATTATATCGCCGTTAAGACTCCAGTCATCATAGTCGGGAGCGCGGCCGTCATGGCGCTTGCCGGACTTGAGCGCGCCGCCTATACCGATAATGAAAACTGTCTTGTATTCCTTGACAAACTCATACTCTCTCTGCTTGGGGCTGAGCTCGGGATACATATCCTCCAGCTGCTGGGATGTAACAAAGCTGACACGTCGGTTAAGCTTTGGCAGCACGGAAAGCTGCGGATAAATAGCCTGCATGGTATCCTGGGTATCACAGATAGCGGTGACGATGTCCATAACAGTAAACTTGAGATAGTCAATATTTCTGTTTTCTGCGAGAATCACCTTTTCCCAGTCCCACTGGTCAACGTAGACAGAGTGGAGATTATCCAGTTCATCCTCGTCACGCCGAATTGCATTCATATCGGTATAGATACCCTTACCGGGATAGAAGCTGTAGCGTTTGAGTGCAAGGCGTTTCCACTTTGCAAGAGACTGAACGACCTCCGCATGCTGGGCCGCGTGAAGGATGTCAAAGGAAACAGGTCTTTCATAGCCGTTGAGGTTATCGTTGAGGCCGGAATTTTCGCCCACAAAGAGAGGTGCGGAAACACGGTGCAGGTTCAACTTTGCACCCAGGTTATCCTCAAACAGGCGTTTGAGCAGACTTATAGCCTTCTGAGTATCATATATAGAGAGAAGGCTTTTGTAGTTTTCGGGAATATAGGTTTTCATATGTGCTCCAATATCACTGTACAATAAAGTCTGCCGGGCTCTGCACCCGGCAGCTGTAATTTTCATTTGCTGAGAAGCTCTGCAATCTTGAGATAATAGTTTTCCGCATCGCGGCGGAAATTCTTCTCGATCTTTTTAGCCTGCTCCTCATCGGCGCAAAGGAAGCTGAGATTGATAATCTCACCCTTGCCGTCCGACATTGCAAGCTGCACAAAACAGCCATCATCACTAATATTGTGTTTTGCGGTGATCATTGCGGCGCGGCGCATTTTCTCTTCAACAGGAGCTATAAGCTTCAGGGCCTTGCTGCGGACAGAATAGGGCAGACTGCTTTCAACAGTGTCGGCATTACGAGCGCCCTTCTCAGTAATGGTATAGCCGTCGGGGCTTTCAGAGATATGATCAGTCTCTACCAGTTCAGCCAGACAATCACTGTAGTCAAAATAGCCTATGCCTTCATCACACTGGCAAAGTTCAGCAAGAGTATGGGGATCAACCTCGCCGGGCAGACGGCGCAGAATAAAGAGAATAAGAATCTTGATATCCAGTTTTTCATGTATAAATCCGTGCCGCTCCATACTATTGCCTCCCTCCGGCTTAGCTCTTATTAGAATATTATACACTTGGGCTCATAGCTTTTTCAAGCCTTTTTTAACACAGTTCGGCTTCGCCGGCATAAACTGTATCGAAGTCATTTTTTCAATCACAACAACAGGAGGTATTTCTATGGCCGACAGAGTCGCTCCCGGGCCTGTGGAAAGCTCGGCAAGTATTCGTGAAGCCGTATGCATCAATACAAGAAAGATATTCGACAGCTGCAGAGATAAAGACTGTGTGGACGATCTGAGAGTCTACCCCACCCTTTCCTCCCAGTCATACATAGAAAACGCTCTGAGCATCCGTCCCAAAACGGCAGAGCTGCTCTATGTGGATGTAAGCGTGGCGCCGGTGGGCTTCAACCGGGGCTATTACACTGTAGACTGCACTTACTTCTATATGGTCACCGGTGAAACTTTCCCCGGCGGCCAGATCGTTACAGGCCTCTGTGTATTTGATAAGCGGGTCATGCTTTTTGGCAGCATGGGAAGTGTGAAAACCTATAGCTCAGAAAACAATATTCCCACTGTGGGGCTCAACGATCTGCCCATTGCGGTTGTAGACTCTGTGGATCCCATCCATCTGCACTCAAAGCTTGTTGATGCAGAGTGTCTGCTGCCTACAGAGCTTGAGCAGCGCAGCATCCCCGCTGCCATTTCTGCAGTTTTCCCTGAAAGCCTGGTGCTCACGGACACCGCACGCCGCTGGTTTGCTACCATAGGTCAGTTCTCAATTATCCGGCTTGAGCGGGATACCCAGCTGCTAATCCCGGCATATGACTACTGCCTGCCCGAGAAGGAGTGCCCCGGCTGTATCACCGAGGATGATCCCTGTTCCCTCTTCAGCCGTATCCGCTTCCCGGTGGAGGAATTTTTCCCGCCTGACAGCATATGTGAGTGTGACGAATACAGAAACATGCGCTGATGTGCCGCAACAAATAAAGCCCTACAATTGTAGGGCTTTGTTTGTTTCATCAGTCTCTTGAAAACAGATCACGGGTGTAGACCTTTTCTGCCACATCGGAAAGTTCCTGGCTCATGCGGTTTGCAATTATAACATCGCACACACTCTTGAACTCAGCCAGATCCTCTATCTTGCGGCTATTGAAGAAATTGTCTTCCTTCAGAGTGGGTTCGTAGATTACCATCTCAACGCCCTTGGCCTTTACACGCTTCATAACCCCCTGAATACTGGAGGCGCGGAAGTTGTCGGAGCCGGATTTCATTGTGAGCCTGTAGACACCTACAATGCAGTCACGCTTGCCGTCAAAGAAACCGGCCTTTCTCAGCACACTGTCAGCAATAACGTCCTTGCGGGTGCAGTTGCTCTCAACAATGGCGGAGATAAGGTTTTCAGGAACATCCTTATAGTTTGCGCGCAGCTGCTTTGTATCCTTGGGCAGGCAGTAGCCGCCGTAGCCAAAGGAGGGATTATTGTAGTGGGAGCCGATGCGGGGGTCAAGGCAAACGCCGTCAATGATATGGCGGGTATTCAGCCCTCGGGCCTCGGCATAGGTGTCCAGCTCATTGAAAAAGCTGACGCGAAGTGCGAGGTATGTATTGGCAAAGAGCTTGACTGCCTCAGCCTCGGTAGGATTGGTAAACAGAACCGCAACATCCTTCTTTTCGGCACCTTCTTTAAGAAGCTCAGCAAAGACGCGGGCCTTTTCCATAAGGTATTCATTTTCCTCCGAAGCACCCACAATAATGCGGGAAGGATAGAGATTGTCGTAAAGGGCACTGCCTTCACGCAGGAACTCAGGAGAGAAAAGAATATTTTCGGTATTGAACTCTGCTCTTACACGCTCGGTATAGCCAACAGGCACAGTGGACTTGATTACCATGACAGCCTCAGGGTTTACCTTGAGGACAGTTCTTATAACATCCTCAACAGCAGAAGTGTCAAAATAATTTTTGTCAGGGTCATAGTTTGTGGGGGTCGCGATAACCACAAACTCCGCTTCCTTGTATGCCAGTTCCTTGTTGGTGGTGGCGGTGAGATTAAGGCCGCCCTTGGCAAGGTAAGCTTCAATCTCCTTATCAACGATGGGAGACTTGCCGCTGTTTATCATGTCCACCTTTCTCTGGGTGGTGCTGACAGCATAGACCTCATGATGCCGGGAGAAGAGCACCGCAAGGGACAGGCCAACATATCCAACGCCTGCTACTGCAATTTTCATATGTTTTCCTCCTCAGCTCATATAATACTCGCTGTACCAGCGGGCAAAGCGGCGCAGACCTTCGCGCAGAGCTGTATGGGGCCTGAAACCGAAATCCCGCTCCAGCGGTGTAGTATCTGCATATGTAATCTCCACATCGCCGGGCTGCATTGGTACAAGCTTTTTATGGGACTCAAAATCATAATCGACAGGAAGAACACCAGCGTCCACCAGTTCCTCCGAAAGAATCTGCACAAAATCCAAAAGATTCTCGGGATTGCTGTTGCCGATATTATATACCATATAAGGGGGCTCAGGCAGACCATCTTCGCCGGTTTTACGCTCAGGAGCCTTGCCCATGACGCGGACTATACCCTCAACAATATCGTCGATATAAGTAAAGTCCCGCTTGCAGTTACCGTAGTTGAAAATCTCAATAGTCTGGCCGGCTCTCAGCTTGTTGGTAAAGCCAAAGTATGCCATGTCAGGTCTGCCGGCAGGGCCATAGACAGTGAAGAAGCGAAGTCCGGTGCTGGGAATATTATAGAGCTTGGAATAGGCATGGGCCAAAAGCTCATCAGATTTTTTCGTTGCGGCATAGAGACTGACAGGATTATCGACCTTATCGTCGGTGGAATAGGGAACCTTTTTATTGCTGCCGTAAACAGAGGAGCTGGAGGCGTATACAAGATGCTCCACGCCCTTTGCACCATTGTCGTATGAATGGCGGCAGGCTTCAAGGATATTGTAAAAGCCGATAAGGTTTGACTCAATATAAACATCGGGGTGGTCTATGGAATAACGCACGCCGGCCTGAGCGGCAAGGTTTACCACAATGTCAGGCTGATATTCTCTGAAAGCAGCATCGGTAACTGCCTTATCCGCCATGTTGCCACGGATAAAGCTGAACTTGCAGCCGGCGCTTTCACGCTTTTTGGCAAGCTTCTCCAGCATGTCAAGCCTGTACTCCTTGAGAGATACTTCATAATAGTCGTTCATGCTGTCAATGCCCACAACATGGACATTATCGTTCTTTTCAAGAAGCTCCGCAGAAAGGAACGCTCCTATAAAACCGGCCGCACCGGTAACAAATATGGTTTTATTTTCAAAACCCGGCATATCCAAAATCTCCAATAATCAAATTATTCAAGCAAGAATTGAGGCAAAAACCTTATCAGCAAGTTCGACAAGAAGCTTTTCGTCTGCCCCCTCGGTCATGGAAAGGCTGTACTGCACTCCATTTTCTGCATCAATCCACTTAATGTAGCCAACATCTCCTGAAACATTTACAACGGCATAAAGCCTTGCAACAAAGGTATTACGGGTATAGGCCCAATTATAGTAGAGCCCTGATATATCGCCAGCAGCGGATTTTCCATTAACAGTCTGAGCTCTGAAGCACAGCTCATGCCCTTCAAGCTTAAAGCGAAGCTGGGCAATCGGTCTGCCCTCGCTCAATTCAATCACACTGTAGACCATGTCCTCGGCACCTTCAGGGGAACCCAGGTCTAAACCGGTCTTCTCAATGAGCTCCTCGCGGCTCATTTCTTTTATGGGGTTTGCAATTTTCAAAGAAGAATCCGCCGCTGCAAGTGGCTTTGTGGGGTCAATTTCCTCCACACGTTCAATGCAGCCTGTGAGCACCACCATAAAAAGCAGCGCAATTATAAGAGATAAAAACTTTTTATTCAAGTCAAACTACTCCATTATCAATTCTATCTGGATATTATAACACAGTTCGCTCATAATAGCACTATTATTTTACAATAAATTATGCTTCGTCATATACCTGCACAGAGCAAGTTATTTTTCTTTACAAATTGCTTTTAAAAATGTATAATCAGCCTAATATTCCATGCCGCGTGAATAAAGCCAAATTCCACGGCAGATCGGAGCACAATATGAAAAAACACCTGATTATAACTGGTCCTTCCGGCTGTGGCAAAACCACCCTCATCCGCGAAGTACTTGGTTCCTCCATAGCATATGCCGGCGGAATCATCACCGAGCGCGCGCTTGATGAAAAAGGCGAGCTTGAAGGCTTTGATCTCTACCCCGCCGCCGCAGCTGCCGACAAGGATTCATATACTGGACAGCGCTTTATAAGCCGAAGCGCACTGGGCCTTACAAAGGATACCGAGGTATTCAGAAACTATGGCGTTCAGCTTCTGACTGAAGCGCAGTATTATCCCTTCATTCTCATTGATGAGTTTGGTGGATTTGACGTACTCATTCCCCAATTCAGAAACGCCATAGCTGATGTATTCAGTCTTGATACCCCAATCATTGCGGTGCTGAAAAACAGCTCCAATGTAAAGGAAGTAAAAAAGAAATTCCATTTGGGTCCACGTTTTACTCAGACCGTGGATATTGTCAGAACCGTACTGGCAAATGATCCGGATACTCAGATAGTTGAAATGAAAAAAGCCGGTGACCTTAAGGTCAGGGCTGCGATAGAACAGTGGGCTAAGGAATATATCAATGTCAGATAATATTGTTGTTGCAGACAGAGAGAAACGGCTGCTCTCCGGCCCGGCTGTTATAGCCTTGCTTTTCCTCCTGCTCGTGCTGGGTATCCTGCTCAGCTTCACACTGGGCCGCTACCCCGTCCCGCTCAAGGAGCTTATTTGCATAATTCTTGACCGTATCCCCTTTGTGAATATCCCCGTGTTCTGGGAAAACACGCAGGAAATTGCCGTGTGGAATGTGCGTATGCCCAGAATCTTAATCGCTGTGCTCGTAGGCGCTGCTCTTTCCGCCGCAGGCGCCTGCTATCAGGGCGTGTTCCAGAATCCTATGGCAGCACCTGATATTCTGGGTGCGTCTGCCGGCGCAGGTTTTGGTGCCGCCCTTGCAATACTCGTTGACTTTCACAGTAACGGCATAACCGTTCTGGCCTTTGCTATGAGCCTTGTGACAGTTGCAATGGTATTTTTTATCAGCCAGCGCACAAAGGGAGAAAGAGTCATGGGGCTTATTCTAGCCGGCATAATGGTAAGCTCTCTGTTCCAGGCCGGTACAAACTTCATTAAGCTTGTGGCGGATCCGGGCAACAAGCTTCCTGCCATTACATACTGGCTTATGGGCTCATTTGTCGGCGCCACAAATAAGGAGCTGGGCTTTGTAATCTGGCCTATAATGTTAGGCATCATTCCCCTGCTGCTTTTACGCTGGCGACTGAACATACTTACCCTTGGTGACGATGAAGCCCGCGCCCTTGGTGTGGATGCAAGCAGAACCCGCCTTGTGGCAGTGGTCTGCGCAACTCTTATAACCGCAGCTTCTGTATCTGTATCCGGCATGATCGGTTGGGTCGGACTCGTTATTCCCCATATGATGCGCCGGCTTGTTGGTTCAGACTACCGCTATCTGCTGCCCGCGTCAATTCTTGGCGGCGGCCTGTTTCTGCTGATGGTGGATAATGTGTCCAGAAGCATTTCCAGCACAGAGATTCCAATTGGCATTCTCACCGCCTTCATTGGCGCACCCTTTTTCCTGCTGCTTATTACCAGAAGGGGGGATTCCTGAATGAGCGTCTTAGTAAAAAATCTTTCCTTCTCTTATGGCAGTCATCAGGTGCTGCACGATATCAGCTTCAATGTGGACGATGGTGAATTTCTCTCCATTCTCGGCTGCAACGGTGTTGGTAAAAGCACCCTGTTTCGCTGCGTACTGGGTCTGCTGGACACTTATAGCGGCCAGGTGCTTATAAACGGAGTTGATACCCGAAAGCTTCCTCCCTCAAAAATGGCAAAGCTGGTTGCATATATTCCCCAGAACTGCTCCCCTACTTTCAATTACAGCGTTGAGGATGTGGTTCTCATGGGCACCACATCAGGTCTGAACCTGCTGCGTAGCCCCGGCAAAAAGGAGCTTGAGCGTGTGGAATGGGCTTTGGATAAAATCGGAATCTCCCACCTTCGTAAACGCTGCTTCCACCACATCAGTGGCGGCGAAAGACAGCTGGCTGTAATTGCAAGGGCCCTGGTACAGGAAGCAAAGCTGCTTATGCTGGACGAGCCTACCGCAAGCCTGGACTTTGGCAACCAGATTCTGGTGCAGGAGCAGGCGCGGGCCCTGGCCGACGAAGGCTATACCATCATCCAGACCACCCATAATCCCGAACAGTCTTATATGTTTTCAGACAAGGTTCTGGCCATCAAGGATGGACGTGTGCTCTGCCACGGTGAACCCCAGAAAATCATGACCAGTGATGTAATAAGTCAGCTCTACGGCATTGATGTTGATATATCCAGCCTCTATAATGACAAGGTAAGAATCTGCATGCCGGAGAGTTTCGCAAGGTTTACATAATATGTTGTATTCAGATATTCATGAGGGCATATTCATTGATCGCCCCAATCGCTTCATCGCAAATGTACTTGTGGACGGTGTGCCTACCGTCTGCCATGTAAAGAACACCGGACGCTGCCGGGAGCTGCTGGTTCCGGCAGCAAAGGTACTGCTTGAAAAATCAGCCAATCCCCAGCGCAAGACAAAATTTGACCTTGTCAAAGTCTACAAAGGCGAGCGCCTTGTGAATATGGATTCAAACGCGCCCAATGCGGTTTTCGGTGAATTTCTGAAAGCCGGTGGGCTTGGATTTGTTCCGGACCATGTCAAGGCAGAATATACCCATGGTGATTCCCGTTTCGACTATTACTTTGAGCATGATGGCGTAAAAGCCTTTGCTGAAGTCAAAGGAGTTACCCTTGAGGATAACAACATCGCCCTTTTTCCTGATGCCCCCACCGAGCGCGGCATAAAGCATCTGCGTGGGCTGATGGAATGCGTAAAGCAAGGCTATGAAGCCTATGCGGTGTTTATAATCCAGATGAGGCACATTGATGAGTTCCGCCCCGCCTGGGACAAACACAAAGAGTTTGGCATTAGTCTGCAGGAAGCTGTCAAAGCCGGTGTAAAAGTGCTGGCCTTCGACTGCGATGTTACAAGAGATGGGCTTAGTATTGCAGAGCCTGTCCCGGTAAATCTGAAAGAATGAAACACAGATTTGCTTGAACATATCAAAGAACTATTTATTTTTCACTGCATATAGCGTCACATTCAATATTGCGCCGGAGTATATCAGCACACAGCACATATAAATCCAGAGCATCAGCAGTATGACGGATGCTATTGCGCCGTAGACAAGTGAGTACTTGATCGAGCTGTTGATCACAAAAGAAAATATAGGGCTCATCAAAAGAACCGCAATGCTTGCAACTGTCGCCCCGGGCAAAACACGGTACTTATCCTGCCTTCTTTTGGGCACATGATAAAGGCCCAGCAAAAATAAAAATAGAATCAAGGTCAACAAAATATAAGGAATGGGAATCAGCTCAGCAATCTTTGTGCTGTATGGAAAAAAGCCAATAATCCTCTCAATAAGCTCCGGCCCTGATAGCATCAGTATCACCGCAAAATAGACCAGCGCCAGCAAAGCCAGGCAATACACAAAGCTGAACAAAAAAGCGCCAAGGCCTTTATGCTCAGCGCCGCCCTGAATACTGCCGATAGTGCTCTGCACACAGCGCAGGCCGGAGGATGCATAGGCCAGCAGAACTGAAAGACCCACAGGAAGCATAATACTCCTGTCGCCGGAATCCACATACAGAAAAAAATCATGAATGAAAGCAATAAGCTCCTCAGACAGCAGCCACTCTGCAAGCTCCAGAAGCTGCTCTGTGCGTGCATAGCTTTCTCCAAGGAAGGAGTAAGTTATGATAAGCAGAGGAAAAAATGTCATGGTCAGATAATATGACAGTGCGGCTGAGGCCTGAGTTATTCTATTTTCAGAAAAAAGCGTAAAAAATAATTTTATAAATTTCACTGCCAACACCACAAAAAAGAACTCCCCGAAATACCGGGGAGTTCTTATTATTCCTCTAACAGAGGCCTTTGATTCAATTACTTGGTGTTGAAGATCTTAAAGATGCTGTCAAAAGGATCTTCCTCTGCTGCAGGTGCTGCGGGAGTCTCAGTTACGGGTGCAACGGGGACAACAGGAGTTGCAGGTGCAACAGGAAGTACGGGAGCTGCAGCTGCAGCCTTCTCAGCAGCGCCGGAGAACAGACCCTGGGGTCTTACAGCGGGAGCGGCAGGTGCTGCGGGACGTACAGGAGTGAAGGGATTGGCAGCGGGAGCGGCAGGTGCAGCTGCTGCAACGCTGGCATCCTCAAAACCGGTAGCAATAACAGTAACGCGGATTTCGTCCTCAAGGCTGTCATCAAAGGATGCACCGAAGATGATGTTGGCTTCGGGGTGTGCAGCCTCCTGAACCAGGTTTGCTGCAGTCTCGACATCGTCCAGATCCATGTCTTCAGAACCGGTGATGTTGATAAGAACGCCGCGGGCGCCATTGATGGAGGTCTCCATCAGGGGGCTTGCAACTGCCATGCGGGCAGCTTCTTCAGCCTTGCCCTTACCGGCAGCATGGCCAACACCCATGTGAGCAAAGCCAGCGTTCTTCATGATGCAGGTAACGTCAGCAAAGTCAAGGTTAATAAAACCGGTGTTCTTGATAAGGCCGGAAATGCTGGTAACTGCCTGGAGCAGAACATCGTCAGCAATTTCAAAGGCGTTTGCCAGGGTGACCTTCTGATCGGTGGCGTTCTTCAGTCTGTCATTGGGGATGATGAGCAGAGAGTCCACACGGCTGAGCAGTTCCTTGATACCGGCATTAGCCTGATCCATACGACGCTTACCTTCAAACTTGAAGGGCTTGGTTACGACGCCAACGGTCAGCAGACCTGCGTCGCGGGCAATCTCAGCCACCACAGGAGCAGCGCCGGTGCCGGTGCCGCCACCCATACCGGCGGTAATGAATGCCATGTCAGCATTCTCGATTGCCTTGGCAATATTGTTGCGGCTCTCTTCAGCGGAGCGCTTGCCGATATCGGGGTCGGAGCCTGCGCCCTGACCGCGGGTGATCTTCTCACCTATCTGAAGCTTCTGGTCTGCATTGGAGACAGCCAGAGCCTGCTTGTCAGTATTGATGGCAATAAACTCAACACCCTGAGTTCCTGCCTTAACCATTCTGTTGACAACATTGTTGCCGGCGCCGCCGACACCAATTACCTTTATATTGACCACGTTTTCGGGTCCATCAACTTTAAAATCCATATATTTGTGCCTCCCCATATATTTTCCTTGCCAAAAATGCAGTTAATAACAATAATTCTACAGTCGGTATTTTATTACATTTTTTCGCAAGAGTCAATAGGTTTTTTCATTTTAGTGAAAACTTTTTGTAATTTCTTTGTAACTTATATCATTTCGGCATAAAGCGCGCAACCGAAGCGCTGCTTACATCAATGATGCCTACATCGCCCACCAGAAGCTGCTGCAGCACGGAAACCAGCATGCCAAACTTATACTCAACCTTGGAGCTGTCACCCAAGATTACTGTGAACTTGTCCCCATAATCAAAGCTGACGTTTTTAGGATCAGTAAAGTCAATGGTTCCAACCTGAGTATAAAGGCCGCGCTCCTCCAGCTGATAGAGAACCTCTGCAATATATGCAACAATCTTTACATCGCCGTCTGCAGTTGTCAGATCCTCGCCTATCATAAGTGTGCCGGGGTTTACGCCGATGATGGGTATAAGACCTCCCAGCTCTTCCTCTGTAGCCTTGCCCAGCACTTTGCAGCTCTGGTCAATGGTCCACTCCTCACCGCCGAGAACAATATAGGCCAGGGCCTGACTCTCCTCAACGGTTATTATTACCTTATTTGGCAGACTTCTTTCCACAGAAACCTCCCTGACATAGGGGAGTTTTGCAAAAACCCGGCTAAGGGCGGCAAATCTGTCAAAGAAGAACAGGTTGTCGCCCTCTTCTATATCGATGGCCTGGATGATTTCATCGTCAGTGTAGTGAACGTTTCCCTCCACCTGAATGTCGGAGACACGGATAAAAACACTCAACACAAAGATGACAGAGACGATGACCACAAAGAACATAAGCGGGCCGCTGAAGCTGTTGAGATAGTCTCTCAAACTAAAGCGGTCTGTATTGTCAATTCTGTGTTTTCTCGTACGTGTATTGAAAGCCATTTGCAGTTCCTTTCATTTTTTCCAGCTTTACATCAGCGCCCAGAGAGCAGAGAACCTGATCCAGATCCTCATAGCCTCTTTTTATGTGCCCTTCATCATGGATGAGTGTTTCACCCTCAGCGCTAAGCCCGGCAACTATCATCGCCGCACCACCTCTGAGGTCGGTGGCCTCAAGGCTGCTGCCATAAAGCATATCTACGCCATTTATATCTGCCACCCTGCCATTGACGCTGATATCAGCACCCAAGCGGCAAAGCTGCTCCACCTGACGATAGCGGTTTTCAAAAATATTTTCGGTAATATGTGTTCGCCCATGTGCTTTGAGCAGCGCCGCCATAAGTACCGGCTGTGCATCCGTAGGAAAGCCTGGATACGGTTGGGTGCAAACATCCCCCACCGCCCTGAGTTTCCCGTCAGAACGGAGCCTTACAGTATATTTGTCGGATATTATATCACAGCCTGCCTGTTTTAGGAAGTAGAGAACTGTAGAAAAATGCTCAGGCTCCACAGCACGAAGCTCCACATCACCGCCGGTGCAGGCCGCAGCGCATGCAAGGGTAGCCGCAACAATCCTGTCGGATATTACCCTGTAACTCAGCTGCCCCTTCGGTGTGAAGCCGCCAATGACAATAGTATCGCTGCCTTCACCTTCTATATCACAGCCCATGCGGCGAAGATATTCAGCCAGGGCCGAAATCTCCGGTTCACGAGCCGCACCTTTTATCACAGTCTCTCCCTCTGCAGCGCAGGCTGCCAGCATGATATTTTCTGTAGCGCCAACGCTGGGAAAAGGCAGACGAAGTTCGCAGCCCCTGAGCCTTGCGGCAGAGCAGCGGATATTGCTGCCGTCCTCCTCAATCTCCGCCCCCATCTGGCGAAAGGCTGAAATATGTATATCTATTGGCCTTTTGCCAAGCTGACAGCCGCCGGGTAGGCTGAGCCTTGCCTCTCCGCAGCGGGCAAGCAATGCGCCCATGAATATCACGGACGAGCGCATCTCAAGCATAAGGGAATGGGGTATCTTATTTTCGGAAATGCCCGTGGAGTTTATGTACACATCATTGCCCTGCTGTTGGGCGCTGCAGCCAAGATGCCTCAGAATGCGCAGGGCGGAGTCCACATCGCGGAGTCGGGGCACATTCATAAGCTCAGTCTCTGCCGGGCTAATAAGGGACGCCGCAATGATGGGGAGTGAGGCGTTTTTTGAGCCCTGCACAAAGCAAGCGCCTTCCAGTCTGCTGCCTCCCCGTATTTTCCATATATCCATAAAAAAACCCCCGTATGATCAAATCAGTACATCATATGCGGGGGGGTTGATTTTTGCTATTTTCAGTTTATAAGGCTGAGAGTAATATCACAGATTCGGTCTGTAGCCTCACGCACAGCCAAAGCTGCCATAACCTCAGACATGGCGGAAAGTTTATCCTCATCACAAAGCAGGCTCTTTATCTCCTCCAACAGGGACGCTGCGTCAAACTCACCCTCCAGCAGAACCTTGGCACCGCCTGCACGCTCCAGCACGCGGGCGTTTTTCTCCTGATGGCCGTTGGTGACATTGGGAGAAGGCACCATTATAACAGGCTTTGCCATGTAGCAGAGTTCGGAAATGGTGGATGCACCGGCACGGCAAAGGATAAGATCGGCCGCTGCCATAACACAGGGCATATCATAAATATACTCACGGACTTCCACACCCATGGCCTCAAACTGGTCCGCTTTGTCTGCAAGAGCCTCGGTGATCCCCTTGTAGTATCTGCTGCCGGCGGCATGAAGGAATCTGAAGCCCTGCTTGCCGTCCAGCATGGGGATAAGCTGCTGCATAGTATCATTCATGTGCTGAGCACCCAGAGAGCCCCAGACAGAGACAACAAGCTTTTCATCAGGCTTGAGGCCCAGCTTTGCCTTGGCCTCTGCCTTTGTAAAGCGGTCAAAGGCACCGCGCACAGGAGTGCCTGTGACCTCAACCTTGTCAGGATGATTATAGTGCTGGCGGCTTTCCTCAAAGCCTACAAGCACACGGTCAACCTTGTCAGCCAGCATTTTGGTGGTAAGACCGGGCACAGCATTGCTCTCATGCACAAGAGTGGGAATACCCAGGTCTGCTGCAGCCTTAAGCACGGGGTAGCAGACATATCCGCCGGTACCGATGACGGCATCGGGCTTGAACTGCTTTATGATGCGCTTGGCTTCCATGCGGGAAGTGATAACATTCTTTACAGAATTAATGTTGTGGATAATTGCCTTGGGGCTTAGACTGCGGCGAAGATTGCTGACAGTCAGGCCCTTTATTTCATAGCCCTCACGGGGAACAAGTTCCATCTCCATTTTGTTGTTGGCGCCGATGAAAAGAACCTCGGTATCTGGCATAAGCTCCTTTAGCCTTCCGGCAACAGCAATGGCAGGATTGATATGTCCGGCAGTTCCGCCGCAGGTAAAGATAAATTTCATATATGTACATTCCTTTCGGATTATATCTGGCAGATTTATTTTTCAAGTATAGACCTCGATGCGCTTAGGATTATACCCAGTTCAAAGAGCTGGATAAGCAAAGCAGTGCCGCCATAGCTGAACAAGGGCAGGGAAATCCCGGTACAGGGCATGAGGTTTGTGACCACCGCCACATTGAGAAAAACCTGTATGGCAAGCAGCGAACTTATTCCGCTGCATACAAGAAAACTGAATCTGTCCCGACAGTGCAGAGCTATCCAGAAGCCTCGCAGAATCAGCATAGAAAACAGGCATAGGATAAGCGCAGCGCCGATAAAGCCCAGTTCCTCACAGACTACAGAGAAGATAAAATCGTTATGCTCCTCTGGCAGGTAGAGAAACTTCTGCCGGCTGCCGCCAAGCCCAAGACCGCTCAGGCCGCCGGAACCTATTGTATAGAGTGACTGAACTATCTGATAGCCACGGCCGCTTATGTCGGAAAAAGGATCCCGCCAGGTATTGATACGGGATGATGCGTAAGGGAAGAATGTAAGCAGTACGGCAAGACCGCCGCCTGCCACGCCGAATGCTGCAGCAAACCAGCCAAGGCTCACCCCGCCCAGAAAAAGCATCACCGCTCCAAGGCCAAGGATAATAATAGAGGCCGAAAAATGCGGTTCCAGAATCAAAAGGCCCACAATCAGCCCCAGTATTCCGGCAAACGGAACTATGCCATGCCTGAAAGTCCGCATCTTCCCTTTTGCCCGGCATATCATCACTGAAAAGGATAATATAACCGCAAGCTTAGCAAGCTCAGAGGGCTGCAGCGTAAGTCCGCCTACACCCAGCCAGCGCCTTGAGCCATTGGCTTTGACACCGATAACAGGGACCAGCATCAAGAGCAAAATGGTGAAGACAAGGAAGCTAAATGCATAGCGGCGGTAAAGCTCCATAGGGATGCGGGAGGCCACAAGCATTGCCGCAATTCCCATGAGGGCAAAAACAAGCTGCCGCACAAAGTAATATGCTGCATTTCCACCGGTCACATTTCCTGGATCATACCATGCACGGGCGTAGCTTGATGAAAACACCATTATAACGCCTATTGCCAGAAGCAGCATGGAAACCGAAAAAAACGGGCCGTCAAATACAGAACGCTGTTTTACAGCGGAAGCATCAGAAAAGTCGGCGAGGCGGGCGCTGTCATAACGCATTCTCCCACCTCCCCGACTTTTAGTCAATCATCATTACATGGGGAAACGATTGTATACCCCAATAAATGATATGATGGCCATAGCCAGAGATATTCCGGTAAACAGAACAAAAAGTTCTTTTTCCTTCCACTTTTTTCCCGTCCAACCGCCAAGCTCAAGGTGGTGGTGGAAAGGAGCCATTTTGAAGATTCGTTTACCGTGGCTGAGTTTGAAATAACCGATCTGAATAATATCGGAAAGAGTCTCGATTATGTATATAAATCCCAGAGTGACAAGGATCAGGGGCATATCATAGGCAAAAGCAAGAGCTGCCACCGCGCCGCCCAGAAACAGGGAGCCGGTATCACCCATGAAGCACTTGGCAGGATTGAAGTTATATACAAGAAAGCCCATCATGCCGCCCATAAGACCGGAGGCAAATATACCCAGTTCATTGTACTTGTCGCCCCAGAACATATTCATCACCACAAAGAAAAACACAACAGGCAGAGATGTTCCGGTTGCAAGACCGTCAATACCGTCGGTAATATTTACGGCGTTTACGGTACCTACGATTACAAAGGCTGCAAAGATAAAGTACAGCCACTCAGGCATGTGGATAGTGGTATTGAAGAAAGGCACATAAAGGCTGGTGTTTACAAAGCCGGTATGGCGAAGCACAAGGATGAATACCAGCGCTGCTGCCAGCTGGAGCAGGAACTTCTGCTTTGCGGTAAGGCCGGTATTCTGCTTTTTCTTGAGCTTCTCCCAGTCATCAAGAAAGCCGATAATGCCGTAGACCCAGGCAAACAGAAGCACAAATATGTGCTCAAAGCGGCCATTGAGCATACCCTCAAAGCCCACGGTGAGGCAGACAAGGGTGACTGCAAAAATGAACATCACACCGCCCATACCGGGGGTGCCGCTCTTGCTGAGATGCTGCTGCACCTCGGTCTTGGTCTGCTGACCCATTTTCTGCTTACGGAGCCAGGGAATATAATATTTACCGAAGGCTGTGGCAAAAAGGAATGCCAGCACAAAGGCGGTTATCAGCTTTATTGTCATAGGTCTCTCCATCATAAAACCGGAGCGTCAGCAGCCGGTTTTTCTTTTTTTGAGAAAGTCAGCAACTATCTCACGCTCATCCATGTGAATCTTCTCATGGCCGATTATCTGATAATCTTCGTGACCTTTCCCAGCCAATAATATTACATCACCGGAGGCTGCATTGTCAATAGCCCAGCCGATGGCCTCGATCCTGTCGGGGATAACCACATACTCGGCATTGCCCTGCTTCACACCGGGCACGATCTCATCAATGATAGACAGCGGCTCCTCGGTGCGCGGATTATCACTGGTGACTATTACAAGGTCAGCATTATCAGCGGCGATCTTGCCCATAATTGGTCTCTTTCCGCGGTCACGGTCACCGCCGCAGCCAAAGAGCACCATCAGCCTGCCCCTGGTGACAGGTCTTAAAGTTTCAAGCACATTCTCAAGCGCATCAGGCTTGTGGGAATAGTCAATGATAATGGAATAATCCCCATCTGTGGGAACGGATTCCATGCGTCCCTTGACGCCCTTTGCGCTGGAAATAGCCTGAGCACAGTCATTGAGGCTTATGCCCAGAGAAAGCGCTGCTGCCATAACTCCAAGAGCGTTATGGACTGAGAACATACCTGGAATTGCAAGCTTTGTGATTGCAATCTCGCCGCCGTACACCGCTGCAAAACGCACGCCGTCAGCGCTCAGGCGTATATCTTTGGCAACAAGCTGGGCATCGTTCTTGTCAATGGAATAATGCATAACAGGGCAGGCCGCGCCCTGAGCCATAAATCCGGCCCTTGCATCATCTGCATTTATGCAGCCGAGGCTACACTGAGAGAATATCTTTCTCTTCTCGGCAGCATATTCATCCATAGTGCCATGCAGGTCCAGATGGTCCTGGGAGAGATTGGTAAACACTGCAACATCAAAGTTGATGCCTGCCACACGATGCAGAGCCAGAGAGTGGGAAGATACTTCCATCACCACATGGGTGCAGCCTGCATCTGCCATACGGCGAAACAGGGCGTGAAGTTCAAGACTCTCAGGAGTGGTAAATTCGGAATGAATATGCTCGTCGCCTATCATATTGCCGTTGGTGCCGATAAGGCCAACCCTGGCATCGCAGGCAGCTTCCAGAACATGCTTCATAATATATGTAGAGCTGGTCTTGCCGCTGGTACCGGTAAAGCCGATGACTTTCATCTCAGCGGCAGGGTTGCCGTAAAACTCCCTGCTTGCATAGGCAAGGCCACGACGGCAGTCAGAAATCTGGACATAAGGCACACTACCGGAAGGAAGGTCCTGGCAGAGCACGACCGCAGCGCCAAGTTCCATGGCCTTGGGAATAAATTTGTGTCCATCCACAGTAAGCCCCTTCACCGCGACAAAAAGATCGCCAGGCTTGGTCTTGCGGGAGTCATAGCTTATGCCACTGATTTCGGTTTCAAGATCTGCACTGCAGGAGATTATATCTATATTCTTCAGTAAATCTTTAAGCTTCATACCCTTACCTCCGAAGTAGTTTTTCTATTATATCACAAGTATCAGTATTTGCCCAGCATGGACTCATCCTGATCCACAAGAGTAACTTCAACAATCGTTCCGTGTTCAAGCTCCGCACCTGCTGGCAGGCTCTGGCTGTTTACGGTTTGTTTTCCGGCATCCGTCACAGTGCTCAGAGAATTTATATACAAGCCATAGTAAGACAAAGTCTCCCTCGCCTTTTCATAGCTCATCCCCGTAAGCTCGGGCATATATTCAATATCCTGAGAAATCTCCGCGTCCAGATATAGAATTACCTGAGTGTTGGCAGCAATAGAGCTGCCTGCTGCAGGCAGCTGATTTGTAACCGTGCTGCCATTGCCAATGGTTCTGCAGCGAAGACCGGATTCCTCAATTATCTTTCTGGCCTGATCAAGGCTCTTACCCATTGTCATGGGCATTACAGCTTCAGTCTCTGCTTCATTCCGCTCAGGCTCAACACCCATGTATGGCAGAATATCCGCCATCATTTTCCCAACTACCGGAGCTGCCATCTGTCCCCCGCTTACATATATGCCGGAAGCATTGCTTGGGGTATCGAGAAATACCAACAGAGCAATTTCAGGATGATCTGCCGGAGCGAAACCAATAAAGGAAACGATATATTCCTTTTGCCCGGTCTGGGCTTCAAGGCTGACCTTTTCACTGGTACCGGTCTTGCCACCGATGCGAAAGCCTGAAACAGCGGCATTTCTGCCTGTACCCTCATTGGGGTCGCCTACCACCTGCTCCAGCGTTTCGCGCACTGTCCGGCTGGTGCTCTCACTGATAACCTGCCGAAGCACCTTGGGCTCCCGCTCATATGCAAGGCTCCCATCCTCATCCACAGCCTGCTTTACCACATATGGCTCCATCAAATGGCCGCCGTTTACACAGGCGCTTACAGCGCAGACAAGCTGCAGCGGGGTTATTGTAAAGGTCTGTCCAAAGGATGCCGCGGCAAGCTGAGACAGGTTTTTCTCCGAGCAGAAGGTATTCTTGCTCCACCAGATGCTGCCGCTCTCACCGGAGAGATCAATGCCGGTTCTGGCGCTGAGATTTGCGTCAGGATCGCTGGAGAGATTAAGAAAGCCAAAGGCTTCACAGTATTCATAAAAGCGTTCTGCGCCCACACGCTGGCCTATATTGACAAAGGCCACATTGCAGGAATGCTGCACCGCCTGTGTCAGATTCTGGCTTCCATGGCCTTCGGTTTTCCAGCAGCGGATCGGACTTGTGCGCCCCAGCACGCTCACATTTCCACCGCAGTAGAAGCTATCCTTAAGGCTGGTGACACCTTCCTCCAGTGCCATAGCAAGAGTAATTATCTTGAAGGTTGAGCCCGGCTCATAGGTATCTGACAAGACCTTGTTGCGCCACTGTCTGGTCTGAGCCTGGGTGCGCAGCTCCTGCTTTTCCTCATCGCTTTCCGCCGCGTCAATAAGGCTTTGTGCCTCATCGCTTACGGCGAGAAAATTGTTCAGGTCATAGCCGCCAAGAGAGGCCATGGCCAGTACTTCACCGGTATTTACATCCATGGCTATGGCGCCGGCTCCGTTTTGAATATCGTAATCCTCCACGGCCTGTTTCAGATGCTTTTCCACATAATACTGGATCGTGGAGTCCAGGGTGGTGATTATATCACAGCCGTCCTGGCCGGGAACATATTCCTCATACTGAGTAAAAAGTAACTCAGTTCCATAGGCATTGGTGGCTCTCAATGTGCTGCCGGCTGTGCCGGAGAGAAGCTCATCGTATCTGGCCTCAATTCCCTCAAGGCCATAATTATCAGTGCCTACAAAGCCAATAAGATGACATGCAAGCTCCGAATTGGGATAATAGCGCTTGGTGTCGGTTTCAAGCCGAACCCCGCGCAAACCATGCTCCGCCTTGAAAGCGCGGACTTGATCCGCCTTTTCACTTTCTATCTTACGGGCCACCGTTACATACCAGCTGCCGCGACGCCCGGTCTTTTCATAGACATCATCATAGTCAATATCCAGAATTTCTGACAAGCCACGGGCTATTAGTTCTCTGTCTTCGCCATAGTTTTCTATTTCCGCAGGGCTCAGATATACATTATCTACCGAAGCGCTGATAGCCAGCACATTCATGTTCCGGTCATAGATTATTCCTCTGGATGTTGAACTTGGTGTTGAACGCAGCTGCTGCTCAATGGCCATAGCTTCATACTTTTCATGGTCAATAATCTGCAGCTTATACAGTCTTGCAAAAAGCAGCGCAAAAGCAGCAATGCCGAACAGTGCAGACAGCACCGCACAGCGGCGGAGCATCTGCCTGCCCGGCTTGTTATCCGGATAATCCGGGTATTTGAGATTTCGCATAGTTGTCCCCCGCCATTCAATATATGAAAATCATATTCGGGGGCTCATATTTTTATCCCGGAAGTATTCCAAAATACACTTGTCCGACGCCGGGCCTATGCATACCAAGGCTGTTCAGCGCCAGATTTTCAAGCTGTTCAAGGCTTATTCTGTTTTCATTGCGTACACGCAGTATTTCTATCTCATCCTCTGCCTTGGCAAGTTCTTCTTCAAGCCGCAGCAACTCTCTGTCCACAGTCATTAGCTGCACGTGAGAATTGATCAAAAGCATAAGCAGAACCAGTGAAAAGCAAAGACAAACTGCCCTGAAGAAATTATTGGATTGGTTTTTCTTTATTTTCATACCCTCTCGGCCACTCTCAGCTTTGCGCTGCGTGAGCGGGGATTTTCCTCCAGTTCCTGAGCAGAGGGCAGAATAGGCTTGCGGCTTACGCTCTTGAGAGTTCTGACAAAGCCGCAAGTGCAGATGGGGGCTTCTCTGGGGCAGGTGCAGCCGTTTTCACGGGCCGCTATACCGGACTTGATAATTCTGTCCTCCAGAGAGTGGAAACTTATCACGCAAAGTCTGCCGCCTTCATTGAGCTTATCAGGAGCGCTTTCCATCATATTGGAGATTGCGCCCAACTCGTCGTTTACGGCGATTCGGATTGCCTGGAATGTTCGCTTTGCAGGATGCTGTTTCTCTCTGAGCGCCGCAGCAGGCATAGCGCTGCGGATAATATCAACCAGCTCCAGCGTGGTCTCAATTGGTTTTACCGCGCGGTGCTTGAGTATAGCGGCGGTAATACGCCTGGCATAGCGCTCCTCGCCATAGTCCCAGAGAATACGGTTAAGGCGATTTTCGTCCCAAGTGTTCACAACATCATAAGCAGTAAGTGCGTCGCTTGCATCCATGCGCATGTCCAGAGGGGCATCGCCCATATAGGAAAAGCCGCGCTCTATCTCATCAAGCTGGGGAGAAGATACGCCCAGGTCAAACAGCATGCCGTCAACTTTATCAATACCAAGCTGATCAAGTATGGCTGCGGCATCGGAAAAGTTACCGTGAACCAGCGTTACCCTGTCCATAAAAGGCGCAAGACGCCTTCCGGCACGCTCTATAGCCGTCTCATCTCTGTCAATACTGATGAGCCGACCGGTGGTGAGCCGGGAGGCGATCTGATAAGAATGTCCGCCCATGCCGAGAGTTCCGTCAAGATAAATCCCGTCGGGCTTTATATTAAGGTTTTCAATGCACTCATAAAGGAGCACAGAATAGTGTCTTGGATCCTGTGAGAAAGTTTCGTGTGTCAAAACTCAAGTTCCTCCATAACAGCGGCAATATTCTCCGGAGTGGTCTCAAGCTTGAAGACAGCTTCCCAGGCTTCGCTGTCCCAGAGTTCGGCATGGTTGTTGCAGCCGACAACGGTGACATTTTTCCTGAAGCCTGCGTATTCCCTGAGATTCATGGGAATAAGTGCACGGCCCTGGCTGTCCAGCTCACACCTTGCGGCGTGGGCAAAAAGCGGACGCATTTTACGCTGTTTTACGTATGGCATGGCGTTGACACGTGCTGACAGAGCGTCCCAGTTATCGCTGCTGTACGCGCAGAGACAACGGTCCATAGATATGGTTATATAAAAAACCTCACCCAGCTCATCCCTGAGCTTGGCAGGTATAAACAGCCTTCCCTTACTGTCAAGAGAGTGCTGATACTCGCCTGTCATTGTGTGTCCTCCCCCAATTGTGGGTTTTTAACCCATTTAGCCCCACTTTTAACCACTTCGTCTTTCATTATAGGGGGGCTTTTCTCAAAAAGCAAGAGAAACTTTTTGTTATATTTTGACTTTTTCTTGCGCTTTTTTAGGCAAAAAAGTTCCCACTCAAGGTCTTGTGTCCTGAGTGGGAACTTGTACTATGTATATTGTGTTTGCATTATTCCTCGCGCTGGATACGCTGGATTTTTGCAGGGCCCTGAGGTCTGGGCTTAGGCTCGGCCTTCTGCTTGGGAGCAGACTGAGCCTGCTTGCCGTCTGCCTTGGGCTGGGCTTTTGCCTTGGGCTCTTCCTTTGCCTTGGGCTGCTGGGCTTCTGCCTTGGGCTGAGCTGCAGGCAGGCCGCCGCCCAGTGCCTTGAAAGAATTGTGGGCAGTCTGGATAGTGGCCAGTGCTTCCTGCATGCTTCTTTCAGTCTCGCTCATAATCTGCTCAACATACTCGCTGGCAACGCGGCGAAGCTCCTTGCTTTTGGCCTCGGCAGAAGTAATCATCTCGTTGCTCTTTGCACGGGCAACACGGACAACTTCCTGCTCCTCTATCATCAGGCGGGCCTGCTCCTCGGCGTTCTTGCGCATGGCCTCAGCCTCACGCTTGGCGTTGCCGATGAATTCATCCCTTGCAGAAACCAGACGCTGTGCTTCAGCAATGGCGGTGGGAAGATTGACCTTGATCTCATTGATGATTTCAATGGCCTTCTCACGCTCAATTATGCACTTGTCATTGCCAAGGGGCACACTCCATGCCTCATTGACCATGCCGTAAAGGATGTCCAGCAGTTCAATAATATCGTTGTTGGCCATCGTTTATTTCCTCCATTGCTCAGCTTTTTGTTTGATAAAATCTATCAGCTCATCAGGTACAAGGCCGTCGAGATCAGCACCGTAGCGGGCCATTTCTCTGACCATTGTGGAACTGATAAAGGTATACTTCTGGTCGGAAGGCAGGAACATTGTCTCAATATCAGAGTTGAGACGCTTGTTGATTATGTCCATCTGGAACTCATAATCAAAGTCAGATGCCGCTCTGAGCCCCTTGATTATAACAGCGCCGTCAAAATGTTTGACATAGTCTGCAAGCCAGCCTTCATAAGTCTCGACAGTGACGTTCTTGTATTTTGCAGTGGCCTTGCGTGCCATCTCCAGCTTTTCCTCGATGGTGAACATGGGAGATGTCTTGCTGGGGTTACACATAATGCACACAACAACATGGTCAAAAATATTCGCAGCGCGGCGAATAATGTTCAGATGACCCAAAGTAATGGGATCAAAGCTGCCGGGACAAATCGCGGTTTTCATCACGCGTTCTCCTTAGTATACAGGCAAAGCTTAACCTTGCCGTAATTATACTCCTTGACTTTTCTGTAAGGAGCCTGCATCTCCGGCAGAGGCTTTTCCCGCCGGGATTCGCACATTATTATACCACCATCCGACAATATGTCAACCGAATTGATAGTTTCCAGTACACTCTCATACACGCCGGAATCATAAGGAGGGTCAATAAGGATAAGATCAAACTTACCGCAGCTTCTGAGATAGCTCAAAGCGTCCATCTGCAGGACGGGAGCATTGAAGCCACAGGTCTTGAGATTATCCTTGACTATCTTTATAGCGTCGCGGCTGCTGTCCACAAAAACAGCTTCGCTTGCGCCGCGGCTAAGACACTCTATGCCCAGCTGACCGGTGCCTGCAAAAAGGTCCAGCACCCTTCTGCCCTCAATATCAAACTGAATGATGTTGAAAATGGACTCCTTTACGTTATCAGTGGTAGGGCGGATATCCATTCCCTCGGGAGTTTTAAGTTTTCTGCCTCTGGCAGTGCCGGTTATAACTCTCATTTTTTATCACCTTTTTCACTGTGAAAATAATCATATATTGCTCTGGCAGTGTTTTTGGGTACTACCAGTTCAAGCTGCGTAAGCTCAGCCTCGCGTATGGCTTTGAGGGATTTGAAGGCTTTTATAAGATCCTGCCGCCGCTTTTCGCCCACGCCCGGTATCTTTTCCAGTTCAGATGCGTAGCTTTCATTTCTCAGCGAACGCTGATACTCAATTGCAAAGCGGTGGGTTTCCTCCTGAATATTGCCCACCAGCGCAAAAACCGCCTGATTGGTGTTAATGCCAACCTCATGGCCATCGGAATCTATGAGCGCCCTTGTGCGGTGTCTGTCATCCTTTACCATACCATAGACCGGTATGCTCAGCCCCAGCTCAGAAAGTGCTTTTTCCGCCATGGCAGCATGGCTGTCGCCGCCATCTATCAGCAGCAGATCCGGCAGTGTGGAAAACTTTTCGTCTCCCTCACAGTAGTGCCTGAATCTGCGGTAGACCGCCTGATACATGCTGGCATAGTCGTCAGGGTTATCAAGTTCCTTTATCCTGAATCTGCGGTAATCACGCTTGAGGGGCTTGCCGTCCACATGCACGGTCATGGCAGCAACTATGCCTGTGGCACCAAGGTTTGAAATGTCAAAAGCTTCGATACGCTCAGGAAAGTTTTCAAGCCCCAAAGCCTTCTGCAGCCACTCCAGAGTTTTGCTTCGTCTCTGGGCCGCGGTTGTGCGGCGTTGGATTTCCTCCCTGGCGTTAAGCCCGGCGCTCTCCACAAGACGTAGCCGCTCTCCCCTTCTGGGAGTTTCTATATACATTTTCCGGCCGGAAAGCTGGCTGAGAAAATCCTCCAGCTCTGCCCGGTCTTCAATGTCGCAGGGCAGCAGCACACTCTTGGGCCAGCCGCCCCGGTGGTTGCCGTAATACTGGTGGAGAAACTCTGACATGGCTTCGCTGTCATTTTCAAGAGGTTCCTCAATCATAATAACTTCTTTGACCACAAGGCTGCCCTCAACAAAATGGAGCAGAGTAAAACAGCTTTTTGCGCCGCGGCAAAAACCAACGGCATCGGTATCCGCAAAGGCGGTGGCAATTACTCGCTGCTTATTTGCAACGCCTTCTATGGCGCGCAGCCTGTCACGAAGCTCAGCGGCTTTTTCAAAGCGAAGCTCCTCTGCCGCGGCCTCCATTTTTTCCTTAAGCTCTTCCACAAGCTCACGGCTTCTGCCGTCCAGTATCAAGGCCGCCTGCATCATGCGCTGGCGATAGTCTTCTGCACTGGAGTCCTTAAGGCACCAGCCTGCACAGGTGCCCATGTGGTAGTTCAGGCAGGGCCGTTCCTTACCGATGTCCCTGGGAAATTTTCTGGAACAATCAGGCAGCAGCAGGGCTTTTGATATGGTGCTGATAATATCCCTTGTCTGGCTTCTGCCGCCGAAGGGTCCGAAATATTTTGCGCCATCCTTGGCAGCATGGCTCTGCAGACTCATTGCGGGATACTCCTCCCGCATATCGAGCCTGATAAAGGGATAACCCTTATCGTCCTTGAGAAGGATGTTATACCTGGGCTTATGCCGCTTGATAAGAGAGTTTTCCAGCACCAGGGCCTCAAACTCACTGGCGGCAACAATTACGTTGAAATCCCGCACCTTCTCCACCATGGCGGCCACCTTTGGCAGATGCTCTCCATGAAAATAAGAGCTGACACGGTTTTTCAGCTTCTTTGCCTTGCCCACGTATATAACCTCAGACTGTTCATCCAGCATTATATACACGCCCGGAAGCAGGGGCAGATTATTCGCTTTTTCCCTCAGGGAATCAAGCATATGGTTTATACCTCAAGCAATTTTTCCTGCGGTGCTTTCTCCTGACCGAAGATGCACCAGACGGTGATTGAAACAATAACTACCACGCCGCCTATAAGGGCATACATACCCGGGCGTTCGCCATCAAAGATAAATACCCATACAGGGTTTAGCAAGGGCTCAATAGTACTGAGCAGACTACAGGCCAGAGGCGGGCAGTACTTTGTAGCCTTGATATAAAGTACATAAGGAAGGCCAAGCTGTATAACGCCAAGAATAAGTATGCACAGGACTGATGTGCCTGTAATCTGGGTTCCTCCAAAAACGAAAAACGGCAAGCCCACAAGGAAAGTCAAAATCTGGGCATTGAGAATTCCGGAAAAGCGCTGGTTTTCCTCCAGCTCACCCATGGTGACAAACATGCCTGCCATAAACATTCCGGCGACAATTGCAACAATATTTCCCAGTATATATCCGCCCTCAAGCTGGTCAAAGAAGAACAGGGCTATGCCGCCGAGCGTCAGCAGCACCACTGTGACATCCTGCTTACGAGCCTTCTTGCCGTAAAACAGAACCTCAAATATAACGATAAACACCGGGCAAGTGTACTGAATGACAATAGCGTTTGCCGCGGTTGTAAGCTTATTGGCGCAGACAAAGCAGATATAGACGCAGGCTGTAAACAGACCGGTCATAAAGGTTTTCTTATTGAGAACATAGTCTATTCCCATAAGTTTCATGCAGATAAAAATAGTAATGCCGGAAATAAGGCTGCGCATACCAGCGATAGCAAATCCATTCCAGGGTATAAGCTTTATGAAAATTCCCGCAATACTCCAGAACGAAGCACAGACCAGCATCTGAACTATTGCAATACGTTCTTTATTCATTTTAATCATCCGTTAAAACAGTTTTCCGCTGCTCTTATCATGCGCAGAAATTCCTTACGCAGTACGGCGGCATTTTTCTCACCTACACAATTGGAAAGGATTCCGGTGTGCATAGTCTGCTCGGCAAAGTTTATGCCCACAACAAGCTCCTGTAATTCAAAGCCTTCCATGCGGGGCTTGCGCTCACAATAGCGCTCAAAGGCGGAAGATCCATTCTCCACGCATACAAGAGTAATGAGAGAACGCTTATATTCATCGGTAACGGATTCCAAAAATGCCTGCTGGGCTTCTTCAAAGCTTTCCAACAGCTCGTCTGTCAAAGTCTCGCAGCGAAGAATATAGACATACTCATCCGCGGCGGGGCGATCACCCCAAAGCACATAGGGAACTCCGTTCTCAATTTCTTTTTCCTTGCCCATGGCTTTGAAAATTTCCATGCTCATGGAGCGGGCAAAGGGATCTGCAAAATCTTCAAAGCATGTAAACTTTATAGGGAAGGCAGCAAATTCCTGACAAGGCTCAATACTCTCATCATAAAAGCCGCGCCATCTGTTTATTTTATCCAAAAGTCCCATATCGGCACCTCTTAATACTAATACTAAAAAAGAGCCGTGTGAAAATCACACGGCTCAGATTGTGCTAAGAATTACTCGGAGAAGTCAGAGTCAATAAGCTCTGCCAGAGTAGCGATTGCCTCGTCCTCATCGGCGCCGTCGGCAATGATGGTGATTGCAGTACCCTTCACGATACCAAGAGACAGAACGCCCAGAAGGCTCTTTGCATTTACACGTCTCTCTTCTTTTTCTACCCAAATGCTGCTCTTGAACTCATTGGCTTTCTGAATGAAAAAAGTCGCGGGTCTTGCGTGCAGACCTACCTGATTTTTAATGACTACCTCTTTGGTTATCATACTTGCCACTCCTTCTTCCTATTAATTAAGAATAGTACAAACAAAATAATTTTGTGATGTTAGAGTACCATTTTTTTGCTCAATCGTCAACAAGTTTCGACTCATTCGTCACTTTGTACATTTATTTAAGGTGCTAAATCGTTTTTTTATTTCAGTTCTACAACGGTAACACCGGCCTCGCCTTCACCATATCGGCCCAGACGGAAGCTCTTGACGCTCTTGTTCTTTCTCAGCATCTGCTGTATTGCAGCCCTGAGCGCACCAGTGCCTTTACCGTGGATTATGGTGATGGTTTTGAGCTTTGCCATAACTGCTGAGTCTATATAATTCTCTGCCGTCATGACAGCATCAATGGCCTCCATACCGCGAAGATCGATCTCAGAAGCGATACTCATGCTGTGCATCTGGCCGCCTCCACCGCCTTTGGGGGTTTTGTTCTTGGGCAAGGTGACTTTTTCGCCTTCAAGCAGCAAAACTTCGTCTTCCTTGGCAGTCACATTCATAATGCCTGCGCGCAGAGAGAGCACACCGTCAGGTGACTTGGAGACAACAGTGGCCTTCATGCCCATGGACTTTATCTGTACGGTATCGCCGGGCTGTACAGGTCTGGCGGACTTCTTATCTTCCAGCTCTGCGGCAATGTCCTTCTGGAAGGACTGTTCAGAGAGATTCAGCTTACGGCGCAGCTGGGCACGGGCCTCATTTACGCGGCTTGCATCCTCATCCTCGTCCGCCATTTTACGCATCTCATCCAGCTCTTTGAACACCTGCTCGGCAGTTTCGCGGGCTTCAGCTATGATACGTTCAGCCTCGCGACGGGATTTGACGTCCGCCTTCTCAAGGCGAACCTCCAGCTCCGCCCTGAGGAAAGCGGCCTTCTTGGCGCATTCCTGAGCCTCACGAAGCTTCATGGCAGCTTCGTTTCTGTCCTTCTCCATTAAAACTCTGGTTTTCTCCAGCTTCTCAATGGTAGCTTCAAAGCTTGCGCTCTCGGTGCTGACACGGTTTTTGGCGTCCTCAATTATATCATCGCCAAGGCCAAGGCGCTTTGAAATTGCAAAAGCATTGGACTTGCCGGGTATGCCCACAAGCAGCCTGTAGGTGGGTTTAAGAGACTCCACATCAAACTCGCAGGAGGCATTCATAACACCGGGTTCATTGGTGGCATATACCTTAAGCTCAGCATAGTGGGTTGTAGCTGCAATTACTGCGCCCTTCTGGCGGGCATACTCTATAATGGAGATAGCCAGAGCCGCACCCTCCGTGGGGTCTGTACCTGCGCCAAGCTCATCAAAGAGTACCAGTGACTTATCGTCACACTCATATATTATGTTAACTATATTGGTCATATGTGCAGAGAAGGTGGACAGGCTCTGCTCAATGCTCTGCTCGTCACCGATGTCAGCGAGGATGTGTGTAAAAACAGGTATATTGCTGCCATCGTCTGCCGGGATATGCAGGCCGCACTGGTTCATTGCAGCCAGAAGACCAATGGTTTTGAGAGATACAGTCTTACCGCCGGTGTTGGGACCGGTGATAACAAGGGTGTCAAAGCTGTCGCCCAGTTCAAGGTCGATGGGCACTGCCTTGGCCTGATCCAGCAGCGGATGGCGGGCACGGCGCAGAACAATGCCCTTGCCTTCAATACCGGCCTGCTGGCAATTAAGCTTATAGGAAAGCTTTGCCTTGGCGAAGATAAGGTCCAGCTCCACCAGCACCTCATAGTCAGCGCTGATATCGTCTCTGTGAGCGGCACATTCGGCAGAAAGCTCTGCGAGAATACGTTCAATCTCCGCCTTTTCCTTTGCCGCCAGCTCTCTCAGCTCATTATTGGCCTTGACGGCAGCCATAGGCTCAATAAAAACTGTGGCGCCGGAAGCAGAAATATCATGCACAAGGCCGGGAATGGAACCCTTGCACTCGGCCTTGACAGGCACAACATAGCGGTCGGAACGCATAGTGATTATGGGCTCCTGCAGCACCTTGGCATAGCTGGGAGAAGAAATTATCTTCTGCAGGGAATCACGGGCTCTGGAGGCCGCAGCGCGCATATGGCGGCGGATGGATGCCAGTTCACTGGAGGCGGCGTCAGCAATTTCGTCAGCACTGACGATGGAGGAACTGATTTTTTCCTCAAGGAACTTATTGGCGTGCAGTGCATAGAACAAATAGTCAATGGGAGTTTTGCCCACGCTGTCCTCGGCAATATAAGCGCGCACCAGCCTTGCGCACTGCAGAACAGATGCAATGGCCAGAAGCTCCCTTGTGTTCAGCGCACCGCCCAGATCCGCTCTTGCAAGATAGGGGCGCACATCCTTAACACCATAGAAGGAAGGGCTGCCGCGAACGATCATCATCGTCTTTGCCGCTGTAGTTTCGCCCAGACGGCGCAGAACCTCACCTTCATAGGGAGAAGGTTCCAACTGTGCTGCCAGCTCCTTGGCAGGCTCGCTCACCGCCTCGGCAGCCAGCATTGCAAGAACTGTGGGCAGCTCCAATGTTAAAAGTGATTTTTCAAAAAAACTCATATCAGTCACCAATATATCTCATTATATGATTCTGATGTTCTTCCAGTAATCAAGGGTATAAAAACTGCGCTCCGCATGGCGGAGAAGATAGCGTTCGCTGGCGTTGGCAAGGCGCTTCATTGCTTCATCACTGACGGAAAAAGAAAAGAGCTGCTTTGCAGGAGCTGAGCAAATATAGCGCAGCGCCGCAAGGGAGCTATCACACAGTGACACCGTGTCCCCCGCACCATAGGAGCAGCTTCGGCAGTAGACGGCGCCGCTGCCAATACTCAAAACCGGCTGTTCAGGCTCTTCACAGCCGCATCCGGCGCAGATTGAAAGCTCCGGAGCATAGCCGCAGATGCACATGAGCCTCAGCTCAAATGCTGCTTTAATGTGTTCCTGCGGATACATTTTGTTGCTCAAAGCATAGAGGCTATTGAGCACCAGCTGCAAAAGTGCAGGCTCGGGCTGATCTTCAATGGCAAAGGCCTCAATGCACTCAGCAAAATAGCTGCCCAGAGACAATGCCTCCATATCCATGCGCAAGCCGGAAAAGGCCTCCTTTACGGAAGCCTCGTTCACCGTCCATCGGCCTCTGTTGCCAAACAAGGTCATTTCAGAATAGGTCAGCTGCTGGGTGGCGGCAGCGGTTTTGCTGCTCTTGCGCAGTGCACCACGGGCCTTGACGGTGATCTTGCCCTCCTTATCGGTGAGCAGCGTCAGAATACGGTCAGCCTCTTTATAGCGTGTCTCGCGCAGTACCAGCGCGTTTGTGGTGTTAAACATATATGTACGTCTCTCAGGCTAGCGCGCCCGCATTTCATGTCGGGCCGCTGTCTTTCTCTTCACCCTGCTCGCCCATTGTGACTGCCTTGTAGAGAAGATAGTACAATGGGTCGCCGGAGTCCGCAAATGCTTTCCAGATGGGGTCTGTACTCATATGCATCACCTCTGACATTAGTATTGTCAGAGACGGGGCACATATGGTTGGAAAATATTACTCGTTGGTAAAGCCGAAGTTTCTCAGGGAAACAGTAGAATCGCGCCAGTTTTCCTTGACCTTTACCCAGGTCTGCAGATTTACCTTGGTGCCCATAAAGGCTTCGATATCATGTCTGGCCTGCTCGCCAATCTTCTTGAGCATAGCCCCCTTCTTGCCGATAATAATACCCTTGTGACTGTCTCTTTCGCAGAAAATGGTAACTTCCAGGTCAATTATACCATTGTCGCGCTCGGAAAATTTTGTCACTTCGATGGCGGTGCCGTGAGGAATTTCCTTGTCAAGGCAGCGCAGCAGCTTTTCGCGCACAAGCTCTGCGCAGATCTGGCGCTCAGGCTGGTCAGTGATCATATCATCCGGGAAAAAGTGAGGACCTTCAACCGCATAAGTATCAAGCTGTCTAAAGAGCTGCTCCAGTCCATCGCCCTTTCTTGCAGAAATAGGGATAATGGCATCAAAGTCACAGGCTGCGCTGTAGACTGCGATAACTTCAAGAAGCTTTTCCTTCTCAATGGTATCAATTTTGTTTATAACCAGAACCGCGGGCACATCAACCTGCTTGATTCTGGCGATAAGGGCCTCCTCCTGAGGGCCGATGTTGGCAATAGGCTCAACCAGCAGCAGGACACAGTCCACGTCTGCAACGCTCTCCTTGACGACATTCACCATATAGTCGCCAAGCCGGGTTCTGGGGTTATGGAAGCCCGGAGTGTCCATGAGCACAAACTGAGTCTCATCTCTTGTAACGATGGCGGTAATACGGTTTCTGGTGGTCTGAGGCTTATTGGAAACTATGGCAATCTTCTCACCCACAAGAGCATTTGTGAGGGTGGACTTACCCACATTGGGTCTGCCACATATGGTTATCATTGCTGATTTAGTCATTTTATTTATCTCCTTAATCATCGCCCATGATGGCTTTTTCACGGGCTCTCATCTGTGCTTTCATTTCACCTTCATCAATATGGTCATATCCCAGCAGGTGGAGCACTGAATGTACGGTGAGATACATTATCTCCCGCTTATAGCCGTGGCCAAACTCTGCCCCCTGCTCCTCACAGCGGGGTATGGAAATCATCATATCACCCAGCAATACAGCGCCGGAGTCCATATCATGCTCGCACATGTCCTCGTCAAACTCCCCGGGTACAAGTTCGTTCATGGGGAAGCTGAGCACGTCGGTTGCTCTGTCCACACCGCGGAAATCTCTGTTTACGGTCTGTATGCCCTCGTCATCGGTTAACATAACGCTTATAATGCAGGGAACATCAATCCCCTCTGCATCCAGCGCCATATTGATTGCCTTTTTGATAAGAGCCGCAGATTCATTATGACCAAGACCGATCACTTCGCGGGAAATATAAACTTCATGTTTCATCCGGCTTACCCCTTCTTATATTTTCTGGGAGGCAGCTTCTTTGTCTCCTCGGGCGGATGCTTTTTATCATAGACCTCATAGGCCTCAATTATCTTCTGTACAAGTCTGTGACGTACAACGTCAGCGCCGCTGAGCTTGCAGATAGCTATATCCTCAACATCCTGCAGCACCTTCATTGCCACCTTCAGGCCGCTGACTTTGTCCTCAGGCAGGTCTATCTGCGTAATGTCACCGGTGATAACCACCTTGGAACCAAAGCCTATACGGGTCAGGAACATCTTCATCTGCTCGCGGGAGGTATTCTGGGCTTCGTCCAGAATGATAAAGCTGTCGTCCAGAGTTCTGCCGCGCATATAGGCAAGAGGGGCAACCTCTATATTGCCGCGCTCAAGATATTTCTGGTAGGTGTCGGGGCCCAGCATATCAAAAAGAGCATCATATAGAGGACGCAGATAGGGGTCGACCTTGCTCTGCAGGTCGCCGGGCAGGAAGCCCAGGCGCTCGCCTGCTTCAACAGCGGGACGGGTCAGGATGATACGGTTTACTTCCTCGGCGCGGAAGGCCGCAACAGCCGCGGCAACTGCAAGATAGGTCTTACCGGTTCCGGCAGGGCCTATGCCCAGAGTAACGGTATTTTTCTGTATAGCGTCACAGTATTCCTTTTGGCCCAGAGTTTTGGGCTTGATGGGCTTACCCTTGGCAGTTACGCAGATTACATCACCGGCAAGCTCGTTTATCTTGGTCTCCTTGCCCTCGGAAACAAGCTTCAGGATATAACGCACATTCTGGGCGTCAATATTCTCGCCTTTGGCTGCAAGGGTCAGCAGGGCATTGATAGCCTTTTCTGCCAGCATGACATTCTCAGCCTCGCCGCAGATATGGATCATATCGTCCCTGTTGAGAACCTTAACACTAAGCTCGTTTTCAATAATTCTCAGGTTCTGGTCGAAAGAGCCAAACACGCTTATCACATGCTCCATTCTTTCAACTTCAATGCTTTTATCTATCATGTTATTCCTTTCAAGCCCGCTCAGCCTGTAAGTTCCTGAGTCTGGGCAATATTTTCTATGCAGTGCGCTCTAAGAGTGAGCACATAAAGTCCCCGGGCAAAGCTTTCGGTAAGACTGGACTGAAGGATCTGCCCCTCAACGCTGCTGTCAAGCGTGGCCAGCAGTGAACGGCCCATCTCCTCAGTATCATAGCCCTTGCCGGCAGTGCTTTCGTACGGAATGATAACTTCATGCACAAGCCGCAGCGGCAAAGCAAAATGGCCTTCTACACCCAGAGTATAATCATTAATGATTTTATCACACTCGTCAATAGCTTTTCCACTGCTAATATAGAAATTTATCCGTCTTTTTCCAAGAACCAGCGCAAAGCGGTGTCGGCTTATTCCCCGCTGGCTTTTTAACTCCATCTCCTCAGGACATACAGAGTCAATCTCATACCAGGTATCCGCCATCACGGAACCCCGGGCCCGCACCAGGCGTTCGCTGCCCATTATGCTCTCAAGCCTGCCATCGGCAAGTTTTTCTCCGACCACAACAGCCTGCCCCGGCTCAACAGCAGCTTTGCCATTGAGTACAGACACACGTCGCAAAAGGCCGGTTTTTGATGCAATAAGATCCGCGGCTGCAGCCTCGTCATATATTTCCGGTTTTTGCTGTCGCTCGTTTATGAGCACTACCGCTCTTGAACCGCTGATATTAACGGTCATCCATCCCACGTCGGGAAGCTTCGGCATAAACTCGCCGCGCACATCATCAGCCTTTATCCCGGGCCAGAAGCGACCAACATAAATACCGCTGTCCTCCAGAACCCTTAGTATCTCCCCTTTGCTTAGATGACTGTTTCCATGAACTTCTACCTTCCAGATAAAAAGTGATGATATAAGCAACAGAGTCCCCATTCCGAGGCAAAGCAGCAAAAGCAGCCAGCGCGATTTAAGTATTCTACGGCGTACTGCCCTGTATCTGAAAACCTCAATCTCAGCAGAGCAGGCCTTTGCAAGTTGCTCCAGCATTTCAAGGCTGCTCTCAAAGGCATCAAAGCAAAGGGTATTTGAATCAATACGTTTAAGCCGCCAGATTTCAATTCCGGAAGCTGCGGCAGCATTAATATAGCTTTCCGGCAGTGCCGCAAAAATCTGCAGCCTTATTCTGCCCTGCCCGCTTTTTTCTTTAATATTCATAATCAGCCCCACTCCACATTCTGTATCCTGCCGCTGACAAGAAGCTCTCCCCCATTCATGGCCCTGAGCTGCATTCCCGCGCCTGATAATGTAATCTTTCCCCGCCGTAAAGCCAGCACAATTCTATCCTCAGAATACTCAAGTATTCCCCGGTGCCCCTCAACCAATGCGTTTCTCCCGCCAGTGATACATATGCTTCCCGCGCCCGGAAGCACTTCTCCAGGCAGCTCCAGTTTTTCAGCCAGTTCAAAAGGTAATTCCCTGATTTTTTTCAAAGGCAGCACCTCATTTTCCGCTTAATGTTTTGTATAAACCTATGCTCAGGCTCATAGCTTGATACACGGACAAGGAGGCTGGAAAATGAAAAAATACACCAACAACATAAAAATTATATTCGCAGTTTCCTTGCTGATACTGCTGGTTTTCTCCGCAGACAAAGTCAAGGCCTCGTGCTTTGATGCGCTGCTGCTCTGCGGAAGGATGATAATCCCCTCGCTTTTTCCATTCTTTGTGCTCTCTGCTTTCATGACAAAGCTTGGTTTGCCGGCTAGTCTTGGAAGAATTATCTCCCCTTTTTTCTGCCGGCTTTACGGTATAAGCCCAGCAGGTGCCTCAGCGCTGGTGATGGGATTTGTGGGCGGTTACCCGGCTGGAGCTTCCTATATTGCGGACATGGAAAAAGAGGGCTTGATAAACACAGGTGAGGGAGAACGGCTTATAGCCTTCTGCAACAATTCAGGCCCGGCTTTTATAATCGGCGTCATGGGCAGCAGTATATTCGGCTCTGTTAAGACAGGGCTTGAGCTCTATGCGGTGCACATTGTATCAGCTCTGATAGCAGCTTTGTTTTTCAGAACAAACGAATATTCCAACACAGTACAGCCACACAGGCTTGATGAGACAAAGACAGCAGAGGCTGTCGTTGCATCCATAAAGCAGGCCACAAACTCAATTATCAATGTCTGTGCTTTTGTCATAAGCTTTTCCGTGCTGCTTTCGCTTATGGATTCTGGCGATGTTTTATCTAAACTCTGCGGAATGTTCAGTAGTCTTACCGGTCAGCCCCCACAGTTTGCCAAAGCACTTTTCACCGGTATTCTGGAGCTTGGCAGCGCGGCAGGCTGCATGTCAGGGCTCGAGGCAAAACCGTTAAATATGGCTCTTGCCGCTGCCATACTCAGTTGGGGTGGGCTCAGCGTACATTTTCAGACCCTTGCTGTCCTATCCGAAAGCAAAATAAAAGGCAGCCTGCATCTGGCAGGCCGCCTTCTGAGTGCGACAATCGCATTTATTCTGATGTATTTTGTGTCCCTGTTCTAGAAAGCAAACACTATGCCAACCAAGGCAGAGGCTGCGATAAACACAATTGGATGAAGCCCTTTGAGTTTTTTTACATACCTCGTGCAAATAAGCAGGATAGCCGCAAGGACAATAGCTTTGAAGTTAAAAAGGTCAATAAGCTTTCCTGTCTCACCAAACAGGCCGAAATCAAAAAGGGAAATCTTCAGCACCAGCATGCCCGCTGCAGCGATAAGGCCGACAGAGCAGGGCTGCAGGCCATAGAATGCAGCATCCACATACTTGTTCTGGCGGAAAGCCTTGAGAGCCTTTGCAATGAGCAGGATGATAATACAGCATGGAGTTACAAGTCCTGCCGTAGCAATCAATGCCCCGGGAATACCACCAGTAACATAGCCTACATAGGTGGCCATGTTGACACCGATAGGGCCAGGAGTAGACTCAGAAACCGCCACCATGTCTGCCAGAAGCTCATGGCTGAACCAGCCGGTTTTATCGCTAATGGCATAGAGGAAAGGCAAAGTTGCCATACCACCGCCAACAGAAAAAAGGCCGGTTTTAAAAAACTCAAAATAGAGGCGCAGATAAAGCATCATTTACCACGCACCCCCAGTCTTGTAAGGGAAATACCGCCAAGGGCACAAATGATAACAAATACCACCGGTGACACATCCAGCAGCACAGCAAGGATGAATACAATGATAAACAAGGCAAGGCTGGCCTTATCCACAATTGCCTTTTTATAAAGCTTCATTACGGAGTTGAAAATGAGAACACAAACGCAGACGCGGATTCCTGCAAAGGCACTCTTTACAGCAGGAACCTCAGCAAAAGCGGTGAGCACGCTTGCAATGACAGTGATAATTATCAGCGAGGGGAAAACCACGCCAATGGTGGCAGCAATGCCGCCGGGAACGCCTGCAAGCTTATAGCCGATGAAAGTAGCTGTGTTCACAGCGATTACGCCGGGGGTACATTGACCCACGGCGTAATAGTCCATTATTTCATCGAGCTCGGCCCAGTGGCGCTTATCCACAATTTCCCGTTCAATTATGGGAAGCATGGCATAACCGCCACCAAAGGTCATTACTCCAACTCGCGCAAAAGCAATGAATAGCTCGAGAAGTATTTTCATTTCTTACTGCTTGAGAGTATCTGCAAACTCCATGTACTTGGCCATACGCTCATCGCACTGCTCCATGCTTTCGCCGCGGACAAGCAGGTAAACCTTGACCTTGGGCTCGGTGCCGGAGGGTCTTACGATGAAGTTGGAGCCGTCAGCCAGTTCGAAGTAGAGAACGTTGGAGCCGCCAAAGGGAGTAGTGCCAACCTTGCCGAGACCTGCAACCCAGATGCTGCTGTCCTTGTAGTCTCTCAGGCGCAGAACTTCCTGACCACCGATTTCCTTGGGAGGATTGGCGCGAAGATCGTCCATAAGCTTCTTCATCTTCTGCAGGCCGTCCAGACCGGGCATAACCAGGTTCAGGGTCTTCTCCTTGAAGCAGCCGTACTCTTCGTACAAAGCGTTCATTGCATCCATAAGGGTCATGCCCTTCTTGTGGTAATGTGCAGCCATCTCGGCAACAACCATGGAAGCGGTGACAGCGTCCTTATCGCGAACGTAGTCGCCCATCAGGTAGCCGTAGCTCTCTTCAAATGCAAAGATGCACTTGTAGCTGTTGGCAGCTTCCCAGCTGGCGATGCGCTCAGCCATGAACTTGAAGCCGGTGAGGGTGTCCTCAAAGTGGACACCGTTCTTCTCGGCAACTACTCTTGCCATGCCGGTGGAAACGATGGAGCTCATTGCGCCGGGATTCTCGGGCAGAGTGCCGGTAGCCTTCTTTGCCTTGATAACATAGTCCAGAAGCAGAACGCCCATCTGGTTGCCGGTGATGGTGGTGTAAGTATCGCCGGTGCGGACCATGGTGCCGATACGGTCAGCGTCGGGGTCGGTTCCGATGATCAGGTCAGAGTCAACCTTCTTGGCCAGATCAACTGCCAGATAGAAGCCTTCGGGATTTTCGGGGTTGGGGCTGACAACGGTGGGGAAATTGCCGTCAATAACCATCTGCTCCTCAACGGGATAGATGTGCTTGATACCCAGGCGGCGCAGAGCTTCGGGAACCAGCTTGTGACCGGTGCCGTGGAAGGGAGTGAAGACGATACGGAAGTCATCTGCGACCTCTGCAACAGTCTCCTTGTCGATAGCCTGAGTCATAACGTTTGCAAGGAATGCCTCGTCAGTCTCTTCGCCCAGCATTTCGATCAGACCTTCAGCCATTGCCTTGTCGAAGTCCATGGACTTGAAGCCGGTGAAGATGTCGATAGCTTCCATCTGCTTTGCGATTTCTGCTGCAGGCTCGGGAGGAAGCTGAGCACCATCAGACCAGTAAACCTTGTAGCCGTTGTATTCCTTGGGGTTGTGGCTGGCGGTAATATTGATACCGGCAGCGCAGCCATAGTGGATGACAGCGAAGCTCAGCTCGGGAGTGGGACGCAGTGCATCGAAGAGGCGGACATGGATACCGTTTGCAGCCATGACGCAGGCAGCCTCACGAGCAAAGTCAGCACCGTTGAGACGGCAGTCGTATGCAACAGCGATGCCCTTCTTCTTGGCTTCCTCACCCTCAGCGCAGATAACATTTGCAAAAGCCTGAGTAGCGTGGCGGATAATGTGGATGTTCATGTGGTTCAGGCCCAGCTTCATGGTGCCGCGAAGACCGGCGGTGCCGAACTCCAGAGGAGCGAAGAAACGGCTTTCGATTTCCTTTTCATCGTCCTTGATTGCATCCAGCTCTGCCCACTCCTGCTCAGACAGTGCGGGGCTCTCCAGCCAATGCTGATACTCTTCCTTATAGCTTCTGGTCATAATAATAACTTCCTTTCGTATTTTCATTCCGGGATGTGATCTATTGCCAGTCCGCGGAGTTATTCTCCGCGGCAAAAATAAACTGATTAAAACAGGTCAAAATCGCCCTCCGTGCAGAGAGCAAGAGCATCAGCGTGAAGGCTCGATGGAACATAAATCTCAGTTCCTTCACCACTCATACCAAGCATTACCTTGCCGAATCCACCGTAACCGGGATAGACCTTAAGGCAGGGTATACCATAGGCTTCAAGCATATTGACTGTAAGCTCATCAAACATATTGTTATTTGCAAGTGTTGCCAAAAGCTTGGGCTCCTCGGGATTGCCGTTTTCATCCTTGGGCCAGCGTTCGAACAGTTCACCGGGCAACTTGCTTCCCCAGTTAAATTCGTTCTGCATAATTGCCTCGCCTCCAGTCTGCGCTATTGTGCATAATATCATTGCTAGTATAGCACCAGTTACTTCCACTTTCAAGGCAAAATGCACGAAATTTTACTTGTGGTATCTGGAGCCTTCGTTAATTTTGAAGCCTCTGTACAGCTGCTCTATGAGCATAACACGGGCCAGATGATGGGGAAATGTCATTTGGGACATACTGAGCTTCATGTCTGCTCTGGCCTTTACACTGTCGGCAAGGCCAAAGCTGCCGCCGATAACGAAGCAAAGTCTGGGCTTGCCTGAGTTCTCCCTGGCAGCGATAAGCTCGCCCATACCTTCGCTGGGCATCTGCTTGCCCTCAACGCACATGGCAACCACATAAGCATCGTTGGGAATGGCCTTCATGATGTCCTGAGCCTCCCTATCAAGTGCGGATTTTATCTCCTTGTCGGAGGGATTCTCGCTCAGGCGCTGCTCCGCAGGCTCAACAATTTCAAACTTGCAAAGGCTCTGCAGCCGCTTTGTATATTCAGAAAAAGCCTCGATATAAAACTTTTCTCTCATGCGACCAACGCAGATAAACTTTACAGCAAGCATTGCAAATCCTCCTCAGTTTCAAGTTCCAGACAGCCGAACACCGGCGCGCAGAAAAGCTCTGCTCCGCTGCCCATAAGCGCATGGCCGTTTTCCGCCATGGCAATACCGGGGCGATTGTTTTCCTTGCTCAGATGCCCCAATATAACGCGGCGGGTTCCCCTGTCGGCAAGGTGCCTTACAAGTCTTGCACAGTCCACATTGGAAAGATGACCGTGGTTTGACAGAATACGTCGCTTAAGCTGCACCGGATAAGGCCCGTCACAGAGCATTGCAACATCGTGATTTGACTCTATTAGTACAGTATTAGCGCCCAGGAGCCCGGAGAGCACCTCATCAGTAACGCAGCCCATGTCCGTTGCAAGGGCAAAGCTGCCGCCTCCCTCAATCCTGTAACCCACGCTCTCATCCGTGTCATGGGGTGTGTGGAAGGCCCTGACAGTAAATTCTCCAAGCTTAAATTCTATGCCCACAGGCAGAACAGTAAGATGATCCTCGATTTCAGGAAGCATGCCGCGAAGTCTTGCCGCCACGGTGCGGGGTGCAAAAACCTCAACCCCATGGTGCTTGAGAAGCATTTTAAGCCCTGAAATATGATCGGAGTGCTCATGTGTTATGAGCACTCCGCCGATGTCATTAACTGTAAGGCCCTGGCTGCGCAAAGATGTTTCAATCCTGCGCATTGAGATTCCGGCGTCGATCAAAATATGAGAATCCTTATGGGAAAGCAACATACAGTTGCCGCCGGAACCACTGGCAAAAACAGCAATCTTCATTTTTTATCCTATAGCAATTACTTTATCAGCATTGTCAGGCTCTTCAGGGAAGTTCACGAGGCTGATATCAGCGCCGAGAGCCCTGAGCTTGCCCACAAAGTTTTCATAGCCGCGCTCAATAAAGTGAATATCCTCAACCACGGTGGTGCCGCTGGCGCAAAGGCCCGCAGTTACCATGGCAGCGCCTGCGCGCAGGTCACAGGCATGGACAGGAGCACCGGTGAGAGGCTTGCCGCCCTCAATAACTGCAACTCTGCCGTCCACAGTTACCTCAGCGCCCATCTTGCGCAGTTCGTTAACGTACTTGAAACGGTCATCATAAACGCCCTCAGTCATAACAGAGGTGCCCTCTGCCAAGGCAAGCAGCACGCACATAGGGGGCTGCATATCCGTGGGGAAGCCGGGGTAAGGCAGGGTCTTCACATTGGTGCGGCGCAGATTGCTTGCACCCTTGATGTAGACAGAATCGCCGTATTCCTGGACAATGGTACCTGTCTCACGCAGCTTTGCGCTGATGCACTCCAGATGACGGGGGATAACGTTCTTGACCAGAACCTCACCGCCGGTGGCTGCTGCTGCAACCATATAGGTGCCGGCTTCAATCTGGTCAGGGATAATGGCATAAGTACCGCCATGCAGCTTTTCAACGCCGTTGATCTTAACAGTATCAGTGCCGGCGCCGCGAATATCTGCACCCATGGAGTTGAGGAAATTTGCAAGGTCAACAATATGGGGCTCGCGTGCAGCATTCTCAATAATGGTGCGGCCCTGTGCAAGAGCAGCAGCAATTATGATATTCATGGTTGCACCAACGGAAACCTTGTCAAGATAAATACGGGTGCCATGGAGCTTGCCGTCGCGGGTCTCAGCATAGACAAAGCCGTTTTTGACTTCCACTTCTGCGCCCAGCGCGGTCATGCCCTTGATATGCTGGTCAATGGGACGAACGCCAAAATTGCAGCCGCCGGGCATAGTGGTCTTGGCTGCACCAAAGCGGCCCAGCATTGCACCGATAAGGTAGTAGGATGCTCTGATCTTACGCATAAGATCGTATGGAGCATCACCATTATGCACGTCAGTGCAGTCAATCTCAACAGTGGATTTATTGATAAGTCTGACCTTTGCGCCCAGATCCTTCAGGATGGTAAGGAGCATATCAGTATCGCTTATCTGAGGCATATTTTCAATGCAGCAGACTCCGTCAACCAGGAGAGCTGCGGGGATAATGGCAACAGCTGCGTTCTTTGCACCGCTGATTTCTACCTCACCCTGCAGTTTCTTGCCGCCGTTTATAACATATTTTTCCACGATAAACACCTTTCAATGACTTAAGGCAAGGCCTGAACAGGACTCACCAAGTTAAAATGTTACCACATATATGTATAAATGGCAACTGTTTTATTTCTTAGCCTCAAGATACAGGCGTGCTTTCAGCACAGCAACAAGAGTCTTTGCATCGATGATGGAGCCTTCCATAGCCATTGCGTGAAGTTCATCAAGGCTGATCTTCTCAATGTTCAGAAATTCGCCCTCGTCCAGATGGCGCTCACCTGCATGCAGGCCGGTGGCAAGGTAGACATGGATACGCTCGGTATCATAGGCGGGAGTGGGATAAAAATAGCCCAGATACACATAATTATCAGCGCTGAAACCCGTCTCCTCAGACAGCTCACGAACAGCGCAGGCATAGTGGTCTTCACCCCACTCCAGCTTTCCGGCAGGGATCTCCAGCACAGCCTGCTCAGTGGGATAACGGAACTGGCGCACCATGTAGCACATACCCTCATCATCGACAGGCAGAATGCCCACACCGCCGGGATGATGGATCACTTCCCTCTTTGCAGGGCTTCCGTCAGCCAGCAGCACATCATCAACAGTGAGTTTAAGAATCTTTCCGCTGAACTTAAGTTCGCTTGATACCTTGGTTTCAACAAGTTCCATAGAGCAACACTCCGTTCCAATCTATATAAGCAATTTGATTTACATAATTCGGTAATTTAGTATAACACAGGCTTTTGAGGATTTCCACCATTTTTGTAAGTAGAATTAAATTATTTTTGAAATATAGTCCGCACCCCCCTCTTGCAGCCCCGTCTGGCAGCCTCCGGCCAAGATTTTACAAATTATTCTTTCATTATGGTCATGGCTGTGATATAATGAATCCCGCTGTGCCAAGGTGCGGCAAATAATGCAGGCAGGCAAAGGAAGTGAGACCGGTGGCCAAACAGAGCGGAACAAAAGAAATAGCAAAAAACCGCAAAGCTTTTCATGAATATTTCGTGCTGGAGCGCTATGAAGCCGGTATTGAGCTTGCAGGCACCGAGGTCAAGTCCATCAGGGCCGGCCAGGTGAACATGAAGGACAGCTTCTGCACCGTTAAGGATGGTGAGCTTTTCCTGCGCAGCATGCACATAAGCCCCTATGAGCACGGCAATATCTTCAACAAAGACCCTGTGCGCCCCAGACGTTTGCTGATGCACAAGCGTGAGATTCTTAAGCTTCACGCCCGCGTCATGCAGGACGGCGTAGCTCTCATCCCCCTGTCCCTGTACTTCAAGGACAGCCGTGTAAAGGTTGAGCTGGGCCTGTGCAAGGGCAAAAAGCTGCATGACAAGCGGGACAGCGAGGCTGACCGCCAGTCCAAGCGCGATATCGACAGAGCTATGAAAGAGAGGAACTACTGATGAGCAATCCTATTGTTACCTTTGAAATGGAAGATGGCAGCATCATGAAGGCTGAGCTCTATCCCGAGCTTGCTCCCAACACCGTCAACAACTTTGTCTCCCTTGTTTCCAAGGGCTTTTACGATGGTCTGATTTTCCACCGCGTTATCCCCGGCTTCATGATTCAGGGCGGCGATCCCCTCGGCAACGGCATGGGCGGTCCCGAATACTCCATCCGCGGCGAGTTCAAGATGAACGGCTTCAACAACCCCCTGCTGCATGAGCGCGGCGTCCTGTCCATGGCACGTTCCATGATGCCCAACAGCGCCGGCAGCCAGTTCTTTGTAATGCATGAGGATGCCCCCCACCTGGACGGTCAGTATGCAGCCTTCGGCAAGGTCATTGAGGGTATCGAAGTTGTGGACCAGATTTGCCGCGTCCGCACCGACTACAACGACAAGCCCCGTACTCCCCAGGTCATGAAGAAAGTCACTGTTGAGACTTTCGGCATGGAGTATCCTGAACCTGAGAAGGTCTGATTTCAATACACTGCTGATATATCAGCGTCCTGACTTATCTATCCCCCACCGCAGTTCGCGGTGGGCTATATGGGGATGTAAAGGTTTCGACGGGGGTGTGGAGGCAGGAATAGCGGGCGGATGCGCCTAACATCCTTAAAATGGGTAAAACTTATAAATTAAAGAACAACAACAAGTCTGTTCTCCTCGCTGCATAATAGCGAGCGTTCCACCCGGGAGTACCACGGCCCGGGATGGGGCGTCGATTAGTGGTGAACGTGAGTTCGCAAAGCTTTGAGCGTTCCACGCATCATGAAGCTACTGATTCCTTGAGGGTGACGATTCCCGCCTGGATGAGGGAATGTAAATAACCGTCTGCGCCCGGAGAAGTTTCTGTTAAAGTGCTTTCGGACGGGGGTTCGACTCCCCCCATCTCCACCAAATTGAAAAGCCCTATCCTTTTGGATAGGGCTTTTTGATTTGGCATAGACAGGGGTGCTGGGGAATCGAATCATGTCCGCAAGCCCCGGTGGGGCTTGCATGAACCGGTGCCCACACCGGTGAATACATATATTCTTTTTGTTTGCAAAAAGAATGCAAGCGATTCCCTCCCATCTCGTCTGCTCAAACACGAGCGGTAGTGAATGACGTGCCGGGGGAATTGCCTGTTGGCACTGCCAGTGGCAGATTGAGCCGACGGGCAATTTCTGCAGCCACACCATTTCGGCGAACGAAAGTGAAGCAGAAATGGTAATTGTGGCAAAGCGGATATCAGAGCCGCGACCCGGCCTGCGCCGCAGCGCAGGTCGATTCCCCACTGTGTTACATTATTGTTATCAAAGAAAAAACAACTAACACTTTATTTCTACGAACAGACTTTCAATTTTACTCTATGTCGAACAAAAAACATCTTTTTGTTCATCTAATTGATTCTGTTGACGATTTGTCGTGTTTTGTTATAATTATTAAATATAACATTAGATAATATTTTGAAAGCTGATGTTGTTGTTTCTTGCAATAAGGAAAATTTATGCTCTACCAATAAGGAGAACCATTATTTTTATGACTAGGATTGAGATCGGTTTCAATGATTTGTCCACTACAAACCCAGAATTGATAAAAGAGTGGCATCCTACTAAAAACGGGAATCTTAAACCAACAGAAATTACTTCTGGAAGTAGAAAAAAAGTCTGGTGGTATCTCCCTTATGACGATCCTATCACAGGAAATCATTTTGATTTTGAATGGGAAATGGCAGTAATAAATAGAACAAAGCATAACCAGAATTGTCCGTTTCTTTCTGGCAGAGCACTTTGGCGTGGGTTTAATGATCTTCAAACCCGATTTCCTGAAGTATCCAAGCAATGGCACCCTACCAAAAACGGAACTTTGCAACCATCTGATGTTACATCAAAAAGTGCAAAAAAAGTATGGTGGTTGTTGCCATATGATGACCCAACAACTGGAAAGCACTTTGATTTCGAATGGGAAGCTAAAGTTTATTATCGTACCAACGGACACACTTGTCCATACCTAGTAGGAAAAGAAGTATGGAATGGTTTTAACGACTTGGAAACAACTCATCCCGAACTTGCTAAGCAGTGGCATCCTACTAAGAACGGAAAGCTAAAGCCAATAAATTTTTCAGCAGGAAGCAGAAAAAAAGTCTGGTGGTACCTTCCCTATGATGACTCAAAAACAGGAAAACACTTTGATTTTGAATGGGAGGATACCATTGTACATAGAAGCGAGGGGCGGAATTGTCCTTACATTTCAGGAAAAGCATTATTCATAGGATATAATGATTTAGCAACAACCCATCCAGAGCTAGCCAAAGAATGGCATCCCACCAAAAACCACGGTCTAACCCCAAGTGATGTCTCAGCTGGTATGAATAAAAAAGTTTGGTGGATGTTACCGTATGATGACCCAATTTCAGGAAAACATTTTGACTTTGAATGGGAAGCCAACATCAATAACAGGGCAAACAAATCTGCAGACTGTCCTTTTCTAAATAACGCCGCAGCATGGCCTGGTTTCAACGATTTATTAACAAGAAGACCTAGTTTAGCAGCTCAATGGCATCCACGGAAAAATGGAAAACTATTACCAAGCCACGTCCTCGAATATAGTATGAACAACGTTTGGTGGTATTTGCCATATGATGATCCTAAAACGGGAAAGCACTTTGATTTTGAGTGGCAAGCTAGAATTGCATATCGAACGGCTGATAACACAGGATGTCCATATATTTCCGGAAAAGCGGTTTTAGAGGGCTTTAATGATTTGTCAACTACTCATCCGGAACTCGCAAAAGAATGGCATTTTGAAAAAAATCAAAGTTTGAAACCGACAAATGTTACAGCGGGAAGCAATAAGAAGGTTTGGTGGCTGTTACCATACACTAACCCTAAAACAGGAGAACACTATACTTTTGAATGGAAAGCGTCAATCATTGACCGCACATATAACAACGCTGGCTGTCCATACATAGAGCAATCCAACGGTGAACAACTTGTTAGAAAATATTTAGATAATCATAAAATAAAGTATTTTTATCAAAAAACTTTTGATTCATTGTATGGCACGCGCAATGGTTTGCTATCATATGATTTTGCTATCCCAACCGGGGAAAACACATACATTCTTATCGAATATCAAGGTATTCAACATTTTCAAGCATGTGATTTTTTTGGTGGTGAAATTCAATTCAAGAGACAAGTAGAGCACGACCGCAGAAAACATAGCTTTGCAAAAAAACTCGGTTTTAAGCTGATTGAAATAAAATATACATATAACACCTATGAATCGATATCTAATTTGTTAGACAAATATTTACTATACTAATCCCCTCAAACTAAAAACCTGTAAACCATTGATTTTACTGGGTTTATTTAAACCCCATAATTACACTCCGACCAAATTGAAAAGCCCTATCCTTTTGGATAGGGCTTTTCTTATGTAATTTATATGCTTAATACATCATCTTTCTGGCGATAGCCGCATGAGCACGGTGCTCTGCATCATCGTCAAGGCTTGAAAGCTGGCACTTACCGTATTTATGCTCAAGGGCTGTTTTCAGTATAAAATCGCACAATTCCGGATTTTTCGGTAATACCGGGCCATGGCTGTAGGTGCCAAACACATTTTTATATCTTACGCCCTCGGTCTTATCCTCTCCGTTATTACCAAATCCATTTATAACTTTTCCAAGCGGAGATGCATCCGGGCCAAGGTAAGTTCTTCCGCTATGGTTTTCAAAGCCAAGCACAGTACTTCCGCCCGAAATCTGGTAGCAACGGAAAGAATAGTTTCCAATCAATCTGCCTGGTTTGCTCTTTGTATAAAAATCTATTGCACCCAAAAATTCGCAACGGACTCCTGCCTGATTTTCATAATAATAGCCCAGCATCTGATATCCGCCGCATACTGTGAGGAATGTTTTTCCATCCTCAATGGCAGAGATAATACTTTTGTCTTTTCCTCTGTGCAGATCAGCAAGCAGCACCTCCTGTTCAAAGTCCTGGCCACCGCCCATGAAGAACAAGTCAAAATCTGCAAGAGAACTATTCTCACCAATTTTTAGATTTGTAATTTCTGCTTTTATGCCGCGCCACTCCAGGCGTTTTTTCATGCAGATTATATTTCCGCCATCACCGTACAAATTCAGCACATCAGGGTAAAGGTGACATATTTTAAGTTCCATATCATCACTCCCAAAAGTCTTTGCTGCGGCTCTTTCTGGCAAGCACAGGCCGCAGCCGCATCATTGCGGAATATGTGGGCAGGATAAAAAGCGGCCTTGTGCGGCAGTCAAGCTTTGCTGCAAAGCTCCGGTCATCTTTTATTGCTTTAAGTTTGGCGGGATCAAAGCCAGCGTATTTCATTCTCAGGTACATATCCCCTTTACGTCTGCCGGCAATATAAACATTACCGATAAGCCGCTCATGCGATGCAAGATTTTCAAAAGGAACATCCCATATCCAAGATACATCTTCACCGTCGGCAAGCCGATCATCAAGACAACACATAAGATCATAGCAGTAGTTGAGGTCGGAAAGATAGTTTAGCACCTGAGTAAAACCGGCAGGATTTTTCACCAGTATCATTGTGACGCCATTACCGATATTAAACTTTTCCATGCGGCCGAAACCATGCACCCGCGTTGTTTCATCCCCGAAATCAGGCAATCCCAGGCCCAAAGCATGCAGCCCCGCCGCTGCTGCAAGACAGTTATAAATGTTATACATGGCCGGCAGAGGAATTTTCTGTTCATAGCTCTCACCGCAAATATTCATGTCTATAAGACTGTGATCATCGTACATGGCAATGATATGCTTTGCAGATATCTGTGTCTCCGGCCTTACATAACCGCACTCCGGGCAGCTGAAGGCTCCAAGATGCGCATAGGTTTTGTATCCATAGTTATATTTATGCTTGCATCTTATACAGTACATTGCATCCGAGTTCAGCTCCGCTGTCTGATCGTTAACGCCCTCATCAATGCCGAAATAAAGGCAAGGGTTCTCAAGCCCCTGGGCAAGAGAAACAACCAAAGAATCATCTGCGTTGAG
>JAFQQV010000059.1 GCA_017410425.1 Oscillospiraceae bacterium | reverse complement strand
TGTCGATGAGGCGCTTGTGGGTACGGCGCTCGAACTGCTCACGGCTGTCCTTGTACTTGTGAACCGCACGGAGGATGGTGATGATCTCGGTCTTGGTGGGCAGGGGGATGGGACCGGAAACCTTTGCATCGGTGCGCTTTGCTGCCTCAACGATGGTCTCTGCTGCCTTGTCGATGAGCTGATGATCGTAAGCCTTGAGGCGGATACGGATCATGTTCTTGCTGGTGCTTGCCATGTGTTTGTTCTCCTTTACGTACGTTGTTCGGCGGCATTGGCTCCGCCATTTACTATGCGTACGGTGAAACCCGAATTTCCTATACACTCAACCGTGCGTATCAGACCGCGTCCGAAAAACAAACCGGCCTCAAATACTCTTGGAGCCGGTCAGACCCGTCCGCGCGATATACGCGTGTACCGGATAGGTTTCAGCCGCCCGATTGTGTGCTCTTCGGCACCGGACATACTCCACGAAAGTTACCTCGTTTCCGAGCAATCTCCCGCTTCATCGCATAATACGCCTGTGCATATCGCACGCGCGCTCCATTAATATACCAATTTGTCTCCATTCTGTCAAGATATTTTTTGTGATTTTTATAAGAAAATTTCAAGGTTTTTTTGTGCATAGTTCATAGCAAATAGATATTGGAGAGAAAGCGCCGAAACACGCATTTTCTCTCCAATATCTAGTGTTTCAGAGGGTCCCCTGCACAGTTATACTGTCGCGGATTTCGTATAAAATCTTCTTTCCGCCAGGGTCCAATACCCTGGAGCCGGAAATAATGCAGACTTTTTTATCGCAATCCGCGTTGAAGACATCTCTTCCTATTATAATATAGACAGGATTTTCCTCCGCGGCGGGGTATATCTTTTCCCCTTCTATTTTAAATAGAATAGATCTGGACCAGCCGGGGTAGACATATGCCACGCCTTCCCTGTGCTCAACTCTGTAGGCCATGGCATTTTCATAGGGCCTATAGATATACTTTGCGCTGTTTTTGCGCGGCGGGGCTTCCTTCTTTTCTTTTCTGGAAAACAGCTTGAACATATTACTTATGGAACAGCTTCTTGGCTTGATGTCTGGGCTCAAAAGAAATGTTGACTCCCAGCTTCTTGAACAGCTCCTCATCCACGTGGGAGAGGATAACGGTGGAGTGGGCCTCACAGCCCTTGAGCTTATCCAACTGCTCGATTGCATAGCCGGCCATGGGATTTGTGACGGCACAGATGGTAAGGGCAATCAGCAGCTCATCGGTATGCAGTCTGGGATTGTGGTTGCCCAGATGCTCCACCTTCAGGTGCTGTATAGGCTCGATTACGCCGGGGGCGATAAGGGGCAGCTTCTTGTCGATACCCGCAAGATACTTGAGAGCATTGAGAAGGCAGGCGGAGCTTGCACCCAGCAGGGAGCTGGTCTTGCCGGTGACGATGGTGCCGTCATTAAGCTCCAAAGCCACAGCGGGGCCATCGGTGGCAGCGGCTTTTTCAAGGGCGGCAGCCACAACAGGACGGTCAGCGGAGCTGAGATTCAAAAAATTCATAATAAACTCAATCTTCTTTACCTCGCTGGGATCGCTCAGACCGCGGCGCACGGAAACTGCGGCGGAATAGTAGCGGCGGAGAATCTCCTGATAGGAGGCCTGGCGGCAGACTTCATCATCAACGATGCAGGAGCCCAGCATATTAACGCCCATGTCAGTGGGGCTCTTGTAGGGGCTTTCGCCGTAAATGCGCTTGAAAATAGCGTCCAGAACGGGGAAAATTTCCACATCACGGTTATAGTTGACGGCGGTGACACCATAGGCCTCAAGGTGCATGGGGTCTATCATGTTCACATCGTCAAGGTCGGCGGTGGCGGCTTCGTAGGCCAGGTTCACAGGATGCTTGAGAGGCAGATCCCATACAGGGAAAGTCTCAAACTTTGCATAGCCTGCACGCACGCCGCGCTTATGCTCATGGTAAAGCTGGCTGAGGCAGGTGGCCATCTTGCCGCTGCCGGGGCCGGGAGCGGTGACGACGATGAGGCGGCGCTCAGTCTCGATATATTCGTTCTTGCCGAAGCCTTCCTCAGAGACGATGAGGGAGACATTGGAAGGATAGTCGGGAATTATATAATGCTTATAGACCTTGATGCCCAGAGCCTCAAGGCGCTTTTTGAACTGCTTTGCAATGGCCTGGCCGCGGTAGTGAGTGATAACCACGCTGCCCATGGTAAGGCCGATGCCGCGGAAAGCGTCAATAAGGCGGAGAGTCTCATCCTCATAGGTGATGCCCAGGTCGCCGCGGCGCTTGCTGCGCTCAATATCATCGGCGGAAATGGCGATGATGATCTCAGCCTCATCCTTCATCTCCATGAGCATCTTCACCTTGGAATCAGGCTCAAAGCCGGGGAGCACGCGGGAGGCATGAAAATCGTCAAAAAGCTTGCCGCCAAACTCCAGATAGAGCTTGTCGCCAAATTTATTAATCCTGTCCCTGATGTTCTGGGACTGGAGCTTGAGGTATTTATTATTGTCAAAACCGATCTTATTCATCTAATCCACCTCTGGACATATGGTTTGGGGCACGCCATTTACGAAAAATTATTTTACCACAGCTTTCAGCAAAGGACAAGAATATACTTTTTTTATTCATAATCTTGTGCTAAACTATAGCCTGTATAAGTATCTTTTACGAAAGGCATTACACAACATGGGTATTATGAACAAGCTGTTTGGGACCTATTCTGAGCGCGAGCTGAAGAAAATTTATCCCATAGCAGATAAAATAGAAGCGCTGGCAGAGAAGTTCTCCGCCATGAGCGATGACGAGCTGAAGGCCAAGACCCCTGAGTTCAAAGAACGCCTGAAAAACGGCGAGGATCTGGACGCACTGCTGCCGGAGGCCTTTGCCACCGTGCGCGAGGCCGCATGGCGCGTGCTGGGCATGAAGCCCTTCCGCGTGCAGCTTATCGGCGGCATCGTGCTGCATCAGGGCCGCATCGCCGAGATGAGAACCGGTGAAGGCAAGACTCTTGTCGCTGTTGCACCGGCATACCTCAACGCCCTCACCGGCGAAGGCGTACATATAGTCACCGTGAACGACTACCTTGCCAAGCGCGACAGCGAATGGATGGGCAAGGTGCACCGTTTCCTGGGGCTCAGCGTGGGCCTCATTGTCCACGGCCTTGACAACGACCAGCGCCGCGCCGCCTACAACTGCGACATTACCTACGGCACCAACAACGAGATGGGCTTTGACTATCTGCGCGACAATATGGCTCTGTACAAAGAGAGTATGGTGCAGCGCGGCCATCCCTTCGCCATCGTGGACGAGGTGGACTCCATCCTCATTGACGAGGCCAGAACCCCTCTCATCATCTCCGGTCAGGGCGATGAGTCTACCGACCTCTACCGCCAGGCAGACGACTTTGTGCGCAGGCTGAAAAAACAGGTGTTCGCCACCGTGGACGACAAGGAAGAAGAGAGCGAGGAGCTGGACGCCGACTTTATCGTTGACGAAAAAGCCCGCACCGCCACCCTCACCGCCCGGGGCATCAGCAAGGCAGAGCGCGCCTTCGGCCTTGAAAATCTGGCGGACATGGAAAACGCCACCCTCTCCCACCACATAAACCAGGCCCTGAAGGCCCACGGCATAATGAAGCGGGATATTGACTACATTGTCAAGGATGGCGAGATTATAATTGTTGACGAGTTCACCGGACGACTGATGATGGGCCGCCGCTACTCCGAAGGTCTGCACCAGGCCATCGAGGCCAAGGAGCATGTGGATGTGCAGAAGGAGAACAAGACCCTCGCCACCATCACCTTCCAGAACTACTTCCGTCTTTACAGCAAGCTCTCCGGCATGACCGGTACCGCCGCCACCGAGGCGGAGGAATTTTCCGCAATCTACAGGCTGGACATTGTGGAGATCCCCACCAACAAGCCTGTTATCAGAATAGACAACCCCGACGTGGTTTTCAAAAACGACGCCGGCAAAAACCGGGCCATTATCGAGCAGATTGTTGAGTGCCACCAGAAGGGCCAGCCCGTGCTGGTGGGTACTGTCAGCATTGAAAAGAGCGAGTATATCTCCGCCCTTCTCAAGCGCCGCGGCGTGCCCCACACCGTGCTCAACGCCAAGTTCCACGAGAAGGAAGCAGAGATTGTAGCCCAGGCCGGTAAGCTGGGCGCTGTCACCATCGCAACCAACATGGCAGGCCGTGGCACCGACATTACTCTGGGCGGCAACGCAGACTTCATGGCCAAGGCAGACCTGCGCAAGGCAGGCTTTGACGATGAGACCATCGCCGAGGCCAGCGGCTACGCCGACACCGATGATGAGAATATTCTCGCTGCAAGAAAGCTCTATGCCGAGCGGATGCAGGTTCACAAGGCCATCACCGACGCGGAGGCCGAAAAGGTCCGCGCCGCAGGCGGTCTGTTCATCCTGGGCACCGAGCGCCATGAGTCGAGACGTATCGACAACCAGCTGCGCGGCCGCGCCGGCCGTCAGGGCGACCCGGGTGAAAGCCGCTTCTACCTGGCAATGACAGACGATGTCATGCGTCTTTTCGGCTCTGAGCGTATCATGGGCATGATGGATGCACTGAAGGTGGAGGAGGACATGCCCCTTGACCACAAGATGCTCTCCGGCGCCATTGAAAACGCACAGAAGACCGTAGAAAGCCGCAACTTCCAGACCAGAAAGTCCGTCCTTGAATACGATGACGTTATGAACCGCCAGCGAAACATCATCTACGGCGAGCGCCGCAAGGTGCTGGATGGCGAGGATATTCAGGGCCAGATTCTCAGCATGATAAGGGAGTTTGTGTCCGCAACCGTTTCCGAGGGTCTGGGCGGTGCCCCGGCAGAGACTCAGGAACAGCTTAACACCGCGCTTCAGCCCTTTGAAAAGCTTTTCCTCGCCCCCGGCAGCGTGAAGCTTGATTCCTTCGGTGGCTTTGCAAAGATGGAGACTGTTATTGAGACCGTACAGGCCATTGCAGAAAAGGTCTACGCTGCAAGAGAGGAGGCCTTCGGCCTTGCTCCCAACGGCACGCCCATGATGCGTGAGCTGGAGAGAGTTATAATGCTGCGCGTTGTTGACGAGTACTGGATGGACCACATCGACGCCATGAGCGAGCTTAAGCGCGGCATCGGCCTGCGCGGCTACGGCGCGGTGAAACCCATTGACGCATACAAGCAGGAAGGCTTTGACATGTTTGAAAACATGGTGCAGGGCATCCGCGAGGAGACTGTGCGCCGCCTCTTCACCGTGCGTATCCGCCGGGAGCAGACTATCGAGCGCAAGGCCGTTGCCAAGAACGCCGCTGCCAACGTAGGCGGTGAGCCGGTAAAGAAGCAGCCCGTGAAAAAGCAGCCCAAGCCCGGCCGCAACGACCCCTGCCCCTGTGGCAAGATGAAGGAAGACGGCAGCCGCAGACTGAAATACAAAGAATGCTGCGGAAGAAATGAGTAACTGACATGATTTCTAATTATGTTTGGCCCCCTCTGACGAGGGGGCTGGCAGCGAAGCTGACTGGGGGAGAGACCCATTTGAGCGGCAAGCCATATTCTTCTCTCCCTCCGTCCAGCCTGCGGCTGTCCACCTCCCTCATCAGAGGGAGGCATTAAGCCCCACCACATGATAAATCCCGGAGGTACACTCCATGTTTATTGAAAACAACAAAGACGGGCTCATCTATATGAGCTCGGATAAAATCGGCGCAAAGCACGCCTTCACCACCCGCTATGGCGGCGTGAGCGAGGGCATCTTCTCCAGCTTTAACCTGGGCTCCAACCGTGGCGATGAGCCGGAAAAAGTCCGGGAAAACTACCGCCGGCTCTGCGAGCTTTTCGGCGTTGGTATTGACGACTGCGCCGTGACAAACCAGGTACATAAAAACGATGTGCGCATCGTGACAAAGGCAGACCGCCATGTCTGCCAGAGCAAGGTGCCCTACGAGGTTGACGGCATTGTCACAAAGGAAAAGGGCCTGCCCATAATCTGCATGATAGCAGACTGTGTGCCAGCGCTGCTCTGGGATGGTGAAAACGGCGTTATCGGCGCCATCCACTGCGGCTGGAGAAGCTCCGTGGGCGACATTCTGAAAAACGCCGTGGAAGCCATGGAGTCTCTGGGCGCAAGGGCAGAAAATATCTGCGCCGCTCTGGGCCCCGCAATAGGCCGCTGCTGCTTTGAAACCGACGACGATGTGCCCGAAGCCATTGAAAAATACCTTGGCGGCGATACCGATGGGCTCTTTGACCGCCGGGCCGACGGCAAGACAATGGTGGATCTGCGCGCCGCCAACGCAAGAAGGCTCGTACAGCTGGGCCTGAAGGCCGAAAATATCGACATTTCCGATGAATGCACCTTCTGCAGCCACGACAAGTACTGGTCCCACCGCTATACCAAGGGTAATCGCGGCAGTCAGGCGGCTGTGATAGTGCTGGATTGAGGTAAGGATATGTACAGAAAGATAATCTCCCTGCTGCTGGTGCTGGCTATGGCCATGAGCCTTGCCGCCTGCAGCAAGACAGACCCAAACGACCCCTACGGCATCGTGCCGGAATCCACAAAGGGCAAGGACGTAAGCCGCGCCCAGCATGCAGACAATGTCTTCTCCCTCAACTGCAATGTGGACTACAGCTTCAACCCCATCATCGCCACCAACCGTTCAAACCAGCTGGTATGCTCGCTGGTGTACGAGAACATGGTGGAGGTGGACAACAACTTCAACGTTATCCCCAATGTGATTGACGAGGGCACCCCCAACGAGGATGCAACATACTGGACCTTCACCATAAGCGAGGGACACTACTTCCATGACGGCACTCCCGTCACCGGCAAGGACCTGCGCTATTCCCTGGACAGAGCCATCAACTCCGACCGCTACCGCGGCCGCTTTGCCAGCTACCAGGGCTCCGGCTATGACGAGAAAAATTTCTATGTAACCCTCGGCATCGGCGACACCCAGTTCAACAAGCTGCTGAATATCCCCATTGTCCAGTACGGCACCATGGAGGATGACCACCCCGGCGGAAGCGGCCCCTACAAGTACAACGCCGACTTTACTGCCCTGAAAGCCCATGAGCTCTACCACAGCTATGAGACGCTGCCGCTGGATACCATTTATCTGGTGGAATACTCCACGGCTGACACCATAATCTCCGCCTTTGAAGACGGCATCATAGACGCCGTGGCCAACGACCCCTCAAGCTACACAAACCTGGGCTACGCCAGCACCAACGAGATAAGAAACTTCAACACCACCCATTACCACTACGTAATGTTCAACGAGGATCCCACCGCCACCACCATGGGTAAATACGTGGGCTTCAGGCAGGCGATGATCTACGCCTTTGACAGGATTAACTTCGCGGAAAACCTGATGCAGGATAACGCGGTGGCATCGACAGTGCCCATGCACCCCGCCTGCGCGGACTATCCGCTGGAATACGCTGCCAAGTTCAGCTATAATCTGGACATGGTGAAAACCGTGCTTGAAAATTCCGGCATAAAGGATTACGATGAAGACGGATGGCTGGAATACATGTCCGGCTCCGCCCAGGACATTGAGGTAATATTCATCGTCTGTTCCGACTCCAGCGCAAAGACCGGCGTTGTCCGCAAATTCCAGAGCGATATGGAGTCCATTGGTCTTAAGATAACCGTAAAAGAACTGACCTGGGATGAATACCTGCTGGCCCTGGAGGAAGGCAACTTCGACATGTACTACGGCGAGGTCAAGCTGCGCAACAACTTTGACATTACCGAGCTTCTGGACGTGGACTCAGCGCTTAACTTCACCAGAAGCCGGGACACCGCCTTTGTCCAGTACATCAACAATTATCTGGCATCCTCCGACTCTCAGCGCAGGGCCATCTTCACACAGCTTTGCGACTACCTGAACAACACCGGTTCGCTGATCTCCATAGGCTTTGAAAGCCAGCAGCTGATCGTGCACCGCGGCGTTGTCAAGGGTCTGGACGCAAATATCGGCAATCCCCTCTACAACTTTGAAAACTGGGAAATCATGATAGACTAAATATAAGGGAGAAAAACTATGACTGACAGAGATCTTTTATCCATGGCCAAGCAGGCTTCCCTCAATGCATACGTCCCCTATTCCCGCTTCTCCGTCGGCGCCGCCCTTGAGTGCGCAGACGGCAGCGTATTCACCGGCTGCAACGTGGAAAACGCCGCCTTCGGCAGCACCATCTGCGCAGAGCGCACCGCATGCGTAAAGGCCGTCAGCGAAGGCCGCCGCGAATTCAAGCGCCTTGCCATCTATGCCGACAGCGAAAACTGGCCCACCCCCTGCGGCGCATGCCGCCAGTTTTTGGCTGAGTTTTCCCACGACATTGAGATCCTCTGCTCCAAGGCAGACGGCCGCTATGTAAGCTACAAGCTCTCCGAGCTGCTGCCCCACCTTTTTAACTTCTGAGATGGAGCTTGAAAAGCTGCGCCTCTTCGTTGCGGCGGCAGAGCACCGGGGCTTCTCCCCTGCTGCCCGGGCGCTGTACACAAGCCACTCCACCATAAGCCGGGCGGTTTCCGCGCTGGAAAACGAGCTGGGCGTGGAGCTTTTTTGGCGTGAGCATAAAGTGCTGACGTTGACCCAGGCGGGTGAGCTTCTGTATGAAGACGCAAAGAGCATAATAAGCCTTGCAGATAGTGCAATAGAAAAGATAAAAGGACTGAGCTGATGCTCAGTCCTTTTATCTTACGGGCCTACAAAAGCCTCCCTCCGGGAGGGAGGTGCCCCGAAGGGGCGGAGGGAGAATGCCTTCTCCCCCAGTCTCGCTTTGCTCGCCAGCCCCCTCCCAGAGGGGGCCTTTATATATTACTTTTTTAATCTTCCCGGGCTGGTGCCGAAGCTCTCCTTAAAGGCACGGTGGAAAGCGGAATAATCGCCAAAGCCGCTATCGGCGGCGGCCTTCTGAGCAGGGACACCCTCCCTTATAAGCCGGGCGGCATTCATAAGCCGTTTTTGCCGGACATAAGCATAAACTGTAGTTCCGGTCTGAGCCTTGAAGAGGCGCATAAAATGATACTTTGAGAGAAAGACCCTGTCAGCAAGCTCATCCACGCAGAGCTCAGAACGGAAGTTTTCATTTATATATGAGAGCACCTGCTGGATCTTGGGGTCATAGCTGCTCTCAGCTTCCCCCGGCTCCACCTCGGAAAGGCGGCTTATATGTATAAGCAGCTGGATGATCATGGTCTCACCCATGGCCAGAGCGCCAAAGCGCTCATCCCCGCGCAAAGCCTCATAGCGCTCAATGGCGCTTTTCAGCTCCTTAAGCTGCTCGGGCGCGGCATTGAGAAGATGGCGACCATGGCGGTCGGCAATATCAAAGCAGTCCATAAGCTTTGCCTCGGGCATGATGCTTTCAAAATATCGCCGGTCAAGGTAGATGATTATGCGCTCATAGGGCTGGCTCTTGTCGATCTCTGCCTTGTGGATGGTATGGTGCTTCACCAGAAGTACGTCCCAGGGCTTAAGCTCATAGACACTGCTCTCCACCCGGTAGTCGACACGACCGGAAATAAGGATGACCAGCTTATCAAAGTCATGGAAATGAAAATCCAGCTCCTGACCGGCGGTGTCCTTCAGATGAAAATAATGATAGCTCTCCTTGAGATAGCCCGCCTTATTGACGCTGCGCTCCTGTTTCACACGTTCACTTCCCTTCGCTAAAGCATTATAGAGCATTTTTTGCAATATTTCAAGCAAGAATTGCAATTTACTTGGCAAAAGCTTGCAAATATAATAATAACGTAATCAGTTCCTCGAAAGGAGTCAATAAACAATGAAGTTTTTTAAGAACAACTGGTTCCTCTGCACCATGATCCTGGGCATCGTCCTGGGCTGCGTGGTAGGCTTTGTATGGCCCAACGCCACCGTGCTGGCCCCCCTTGGAACCATATTCACAAACCTGATGTTCTGTGTGGTGGTGCCGATGGTCTTCTGCTCCATCTCCTCCGCCATTGCAAATATGAACTCTGCAAAGAAAGCCGGTAAGGTCATGGGTGTCACCATCTGCACCTTCCTTGTCACCGCAGCCATCGCCGCTGTTCTCATGTACATAATCGTGCGTATTGTGCCTGTGTACACCGTTGCCCCCAGCTATGAGGAAGCCACCGACATCGCAAGCGTGGACATCGCCACTCTGATCGTAAACTTCTTCACCAAGCCCGACTTCCTTGAGCTGTTCAGCCGCAGAGCAATCCTGCCCCTGATCGTTGCAGGCATATTCTTCGGCTTCGGCGTACAGATGGCCGGCGGCCCCGAGACCATGACTGCAAAGGTCCTGGCCGACCTCAACCGCGTGCTGATGAACGTTGTCAAGATCATCACCTACTACGCACCTATCGGCTTCTTCGGCTTCTTCGCCTCTCTCGTTGCCACCCACGGCGCAGACTTCGTGTCCAACTACGCCCGCGCCGTTATTATGTACTACATCATCTCCTTTGCCTACTTCTTTGTCTCCTCCCCCATCTACGCATGGTTCGGCGGCGGCAAGGGCGCAGCAAAGCTCATGTTCAGCCACCTCTTCCGCCCTGCAGCCACTGCATTCGGCACCTGCTCCTCCGTTGCTACCATCCCCACCAACATGGAAGTATCCCGTGAGACCGGTATCTCCGAGGATGTCACCGACATCGTTCTGCCCCTGGGCGCTACCATGCACATGGACGGCTCCGCAATGAGCGCTATCATCAAGGTGGCCTTCCTCTTCGGTATGTTCGGCCTTGACTTCGGCACCTGGCAGGCAGTGCTGGCAATCATCGTTGCCGTGTTCTCCTCCGTTGCAATGAGCGGCATTCCCGGCGGCGGCGGTACCGGTGAGCTGGTGCTCTGCTCCATGTTCTTCCCCGAGCACATGGCCATCGCCTTCCCCATCGCTCTGGCTATCGGCGAGCTGGTTGACCCCCCTGCAACCATGGTTAACTCCGCCGGCGACTACGTTGTCTCCTTCATCGTTTCCAAGTACGTAGACGGCAAGGATTGGCTTCAGAAAAAGCTCAACAAGGCCTAAATCTTAAGAAATTCAAAACTCCGGTACAAAAGTACCGGAGTTTTTTATTAAAGAGTCTTAATATTTCTTGCAATTATTTTGTAACTATTTTATAATTGAGGCATAATGAAAAAGGAGGGTCTGAGTATGAAGCGATTTATCCCCCTGTTTGCCCTTTTGCTGGTACTATTCTGTCTTGCATCTTCCCCGGCCATGGCGGCAGATTTCACCCAGCTGGAATTTGAGGATATGGGCGAAAGCATTACCATCACCGCCTGTGATGTTATCTGCGAGGGCAGTCTCAGCATCCCCGATACAATAGACGGAAAGCCCGTCACGGTCATTGGTGCCGGCGCTTTCACCGGCTGCGAATATCTGACGGAGATTGTGCTGCCGGACAGCGTTGAAAAAATCGAGCCCTACGCCTTTTATGGCTGCGTCTCGCTTAAAAAGGTCAATCTCCCCTCATGCAAAGAGGCCTATGGAGAGGGGCTTTTCTCCGGCTGCAGCGCTCTTGAATATGTGACGCTGCCCAAGGATCTGGAATACATCAGCGACAACATGTTCTACGATTGCGCCTCACTGCGGCGCATCAGCATTCCGGGCACCGTCAAAAGCATAGGCGACAATGCTTTTTATGGCTGTAAAAGTCTGAAGGCCATTGTGCTGCCTGCGGCACTTGATGAGATCAGCCGGAACGCATTCCAGAACTGCACGGAGCTTTACTTTGTGCGCCTGCCCAAAAACATCACCTACATAGGTGAAAACGCCTTCTCCGGCTGCAGCGCACTAAGGATCATCTCCCTGCCGGAGGATATAAGCCAGATTTCCGCCGGCTGCTTCTATGGCTGCGAAAGTCTCAGCCGGATACACATTCCGCTGAGCGTTATTGAGATCAAGGATGAGGCTTTTGCTGAGTGCTTTGCCCTTGAGAGCATTGAGTTTGAGCACAGCTCTGCCGACTCCCTGATTATTGCGGAGGACGCCTTCATGCTTTCTTCCATGCTGGAAACAAGCATCGTCTGCCCCGAGGCTGACAAGCCCAACGGCGCAATCAAGAATTATGCCTGGGAATACTCCGGCAGAACCGTTGAATACCAGGACAAATAAGCAGTTTATTCTCCACTGAGTTCCTTTTTTATGCGCTTTATGGCGTTTTTCTCCAGCCTTGACACCTGGGCCTGGGATATGCCCACATCCTTTGCTACCTCCATCTGGGTGCGGCCCTCATAAAAACGCAGGGCCAGGATGCGCTTTTCCCGGCTGTCAAGACCTTTGACGGCCTCCTCCATGGCGATCTGCTCCAGCCACTGTTCATCGGTGTTGTATCTGTCGCCCAGCTGATCCATGACACAGGCGCTCTCGCTGCCGTCGGAATAGATGGGGTCGTATAAGCTGACAGGGTCTGTAATGGCCTCCATGGCAAAGACCACGTCCTGCCGGTCAATGCCGAGTTCCTTTGCAATATCCTCCACCGTGGGCTCCCGACCTGTGGCGGCGATCAGCCGCTCCTTGGCCTGCAGCACCTTGTAGGCCGTGTCGCGCATGGAGCGGGAGACACGGATTGCGCTGTGATCCCGCAGAAAGCGGCGCAGCTCACCGGCTATCATGGGCACGCCATAGGTTGAAAACTGCACATTCTGGCTCAGATCGAAGCAGTCTATGGCTTTTATCAGCCCGATGCAGCCTATCTGAAAAAGGTCGTCCATGCTCTCGCCCCGGCCGCTGAACTTCTGTATCACGGAAAGCACAAGGCGCAGGTTGCCGTTTATCAGCTCCTGTCGGGCAAGATCGTCGCCCTGCCGGGCCTGCTCCAGCAGCTTTCGCGTCTGGGCGGATTTGAGTACGGGCAGCTTTGCAGTGTCCACGCCGCATATCTCTACTTTGCTCTGCATCATCTTCACTCCTTAGCTGTTTCTGGCCCTCGGGCCAAGCAAGCTTATTATTTCCCGCAGTGGGAAATTTGATACAGAGCTGTTGATTAGTTCATATTTTGGCGATATAATCTGTCTGATATTAAAAAAGGGGGTGCTGAGCCTGAAACTTGATACAAGAAAGCTTGCAGTGTCTGCAATGCTGATTACCTTGGATGTGCTCCTCACCCGCGTGCTGGCAATAAATACTCCGCTTATGAAAGTCGGCTTCGGTTTTGCTGCTGTTGCAGTCTGCGCCATGCTCTATGGCCCGGTCTGGGCCATGCTTACCGCGGCCTTGGGCGATATTGTGGGGGCAATAATTTTCCCTGTGGGTGCCTTTTTCCCCGGCTTCACGCTGACTGCGGCGCTGACGGGCCTTATCTACGGCCTGTTCCTTTACCGGCATCAGCACAGCCTGTGGCGGCCCATACTGGCGGCATTCTTCAACTGCCTTGTTGTGACGCTGATTCTGAACACCGCCCTTATCGCCTATATAAGCGGGAATGACTATACGGTTCTTTTTGCAGCGAGAATAGTGCAGTTTTGCATCATGTTCCCGGTGGAAGCCATTGTGATGCTTTGCCTGAACCGCTCTGGCCTGATGGTAAAGCTTATAGAAGAATATAAATAAAAGCTCAGTTCTTTTTTGAACTGAGCTTTTTTATCTTGTTATATTGTTTCGGCAAGGCGGAGGAACTCCTCCACGGCCTTCTTGCTGCCCGCAGCGACCGAAGACTTGCTGCCGTCCAGCGGCATGGGCTTGCCCTCGCATGTGAGGCAGAGGCCGCCGGCCTCCTGCACGATCAGCAGGCCCGCCGCATAATCCCAGAGCGAGGTGTTCAGCTCAAAGTAGAGCCCTGCGCGGCCTGAGGCGGCGGAGCAGAGATCCAGCGCGGCAGAGCCCTGACGGCGCAGATCCAGCGAGCGGAGGAAGATCTCCTTCATAAGCTTGAAGCCCCTGTCGGCAAGCTGGGGGAAATAGGGCGAGGTGCCGCAGCAGACCACGGACTGCTCAAGCCCAGCCTCCAGCACATGTATGTCCCTGCCGTTGAGCTTTGCGCCCTGACCGAGGACAGCGCTAAACATCTCATCCACGTAGGGGTTATATATTGCGGCGGCGCGAAGTACGCCCCGGCTCATATAGGCAACACTGATGCAGCTGTGGTTAAACTGCTGGACAAAATTCATAGTGCCGTCAATAGGGTCGATGATGAAGACATGCTCCGCGTTCAGATCATCCTGCCTGTCGTTTTCCTCGCAGAAGAAACGGGCACCTTCCACCGCGGCGGAAAAGCGGTTTACCAGCAGCTCCTGCACCCGGCGGTCGTACTCGGTCACCACGTCCCTGCCGCTGGTCTTGCGCTCGGATATGACATGGTGAGCCTGCATGATAAGCTGGGCAGCCTCCCGCTCAGAACTGCAAATAAGTTCAAGAATTTCGTTATCAGTATAATTTTTCAAAACTTCCACCTCTGTTTTATGCTTTCAGTACCTTGTCTGCCATGGAGCTGCTGCCCAGTATCCACACAAGGTCGCCGCTAAGCATTACCATGTTGATGTCCGGCTGGGCGAGAGGCAGATTCTCTCTCTGCAGACCCAGCACCATGCAGTCGTAGTTTTCTCTTATGCCGCTGTCCTTGATGCTTCTGCCTTCCAGAGGGCCGCCCTTTTCAATATCCAGCGCGTAGGAGTAAAGCGCCTTGTCACCCTCTTCCTGTGCGGCAACGAAGTCTCTGAGAGTGGGGGCATCCCTGTCCGCCAGGCCAAGGCTCTGGCGCAGCAGGCGCAGCTTTTCCTTTTCACCCAGCACGTAGATTCTGTCGCCGGACTGGGGTACATAGTCTGCGGCAGGCATGTTGATGTGCTTTCTGCCGCGCACAAGCTTTATAACATTCACGCCAAAGCGCTGGCCCCAGGCAAGGTCCTTCAGGCTCCGCCCGGACAGATTTTCGGGATAAACAAAGTAGTCTACAAACAGCTGTTCGTCAAGCCAGGTCTGGCCCTCAGCGGCATTTTCAAAGCGGGAGAGCTTGCGCTCGTTCAGGTTTGCAAGGAAGCGGGCCTCAACCTTGAGATAGGCGGAGGCAAGCCAGCCCGTGCGATAGATAAGCACAACCGCCCCGAGAATCAGAGGCAGCAGCCAGAGGCCGGCAATACCCAGGATCTGGTTGAGGGGGATGAAGAACAGCAGAACAATGATCAGCACGCGTATTGCGGTCAGCGCCATGAGAGGCAGACGGTAGAAGCTGCCCCGCAGCCACAGGGTCATATACTGAGGGGCTTTCAGGTCCAGCATAGGTCTTACGAACAGGGCCATGCCGAGGTAGATCACCGCAAGGCTGATGAGCTTTCCGGGCATCTCGCCGGGGAGAACTCTTGACAGGAAGGGCAGCAGGAAGCTGCGGCAGATAATGTCAATGCCCAGCATGATAACGCCGTAGAGCACCAGCACCTTTATGTAGCGGCCTATGTAGGCAGCCCAGTTGCTGTCCTGCTGGGCTTCACCGCGCTCATCATCGGTATAGTGCTCAAGCTTTGCGCGCAGCTTTTCAGGCAGCAGCTTGCTGATAGCCTGATAAAACTTCTCGGAGCCCTTGATGCAGAAGGGGGTGGTCAGGGTGGTGATAACGGAAACCGCGATGATGATGGGGTAGATATAATCTGCAATAACGCCCAGGGACAGGCCCAGGGAGCAGATGATGAATGCGAATTCACCTATCTGCGCAAGGGAGGAACCGCACTGCACGGCGGTTTTCAGACTCTGACCGGAGAGCAGAACGCCAAGAGTGGAGAAGAAGAGCTTTGCAATAAGGGTCACGAGAGTGAGCACCACAATGGGAAGCCAGTGCTCCACGAGCATAGCGGGTTCCAGCATCATGCCAACGGAGATGAAGAACACTGCGCCGAAAAGATCTTTTACGCCCATTGTAAGATGCTCAACACGTTCGGCGTGAACTGTGCCTGCGAGCAGAGAGCCTGCCATGAATGCGCCCAGCGCGGAGGAGAAGCCCAGAGAGTCTGCCAGCAGCACCATGCCGAAGCAAAGACCCAGGGACACGATGAGCAGGGTTTCATCGCTCATTAGACGGTTTGTCTTTTTAAGGGCAGTGGGAAGCAGGTAGATGCCTGCCAGCAGCCACAGCGCAAGGTAGAGCACCAGCATCAGAAGCTTGACTGCAAGCTCGCCGCCGGAGACAGACTGGCCCACGGAAATTGTGGAGAGGATAATCATCATGAAAATACCCGCAATATCCTCAATAACCAGCGTACCAAAGACCAGCTGGGCAAAGCGCTCCTTGCTGACATTAAGGTCGCCGAAGGCCTTGATGATGATGGTGGTGGAGCTCATGGAGAGCATACCGCCGAGGAAGAGACTGTCCATGCTGCTCCAGCCCAGGGCGATACCCACAAAATAGCCCACAAGCAGCATGCCTGAAACCTCTGTCAGCGCCGCTATAACGCCTGTTCCGCCCACACTCATCAGCTTGTGCAGGTTAAACTCCAGGCCAAGGCCAAACATCAGTATGATGACGCCTATCTCACTCCAGGTCTTGATGGAGACGCTGTCGGTAACGGTAAAAAAGAAAGGCATATATGGCCCGATAAGGAAACCTGCCAGTATGTAGCCCAGTACCAGGGGCTGGTTCAGTTTTCTGAAAATCAGGGTCACAATACCACCGGTCAGCAGTATTATCGCAAGATCGGAAATAAGTTCGGGAAGGTGCATCAAACTCTCCTTTATCAATATTTTTTCATGTTTCAATTATACCAGAAAAAGCTTTTCACGAACAGAAAAACTTTGTGAAGACTTTGTTAAGGTTAATGCAATAAAGTCGAAAATGCTGAAATTTGAATCAAAAAATAATCATCCATTTTGCTTGACATAACAACCACAAAAGGCTAAAATAGAGCAGATAATATTTTTCCGGAGCCAGGGGAGGCTCCTGAGCAATATTAGTTTTCAATTCCGACGAATTCGTTTTATGGTTCGTCTTCTCTTATAAACTTTATTGAATAAGTGAAGTTTTAAACCACCGCAAAATTCTTAAAGAATGGAGGTGTGTTTACTTACTATGCCAGAAGTACTATGGATTGTTTTGGCAGTCGTTTTGGCTGTTTTTGGCTTTGTGTTCGGCATTGTCTACCGCAAGAAGGTCGCCGAGAGAGAAATTCTCAGCGCGGAGGAAGAGGCCAAGCGCATTATTAATGAAGCTATCAAAAGTGCAGAGAGCAAGAAGAGAGAAGCTCTTTTAGAGGCAAAGGAAGAAATACACAAAAGCCGCTCAGAGCATGAGCGCGAGATGAAGGAGCGCCGTTCCGAAGTGCAGAAGCAGGAACGCCGTATCCAGCAGAAGGAAGAAAACCTGGAAAAGAAGCTCGACGCAGTCGAGAAAAAGAACGAGACTCTCACCAGCAAGATCGCCGCTGTGGATGCACAGCAGCAGGAAGTTGCTCTCATCAAGAAGAGCCAGCTTGAAATGCTGGAGAAGATCTCCGGCTTCTCCGTTGAAGAAGCCAAGGCATACCTCATCTCCAACATCCGCGACGAAGTTACCCACGAAATGGCCCTGAAGGTCAAGGAAGTGGAAGCTCAGTACAAGGAAGAAGCTGATGAGCGCGCAAGAGAAATCATTGCCACCGCCATTCAGCGCTGCGCCGCAGACCATGCAAGCGAGATCACCGTCTCTGTCGTTCCCCTCCCCAACGATGAGATGAAGGGCCGCATCATCGGCCGCGAAGGCAGAAACATCCGCAGCATCGAAACTCTCACCGGTTGTGACCTCATCATTGATGACACTCCCGAAGCAATCACCGTTTCCAGCTTTGACCCCGTCCGCCGCGAAGTGGCGAGACTGGCTCTTGAAAAGCTCATTCAGGATGGTCGTATCCATCCCGCCCGCATCGAAGAGATGGTGGCAAAGGCCCAGAAAGAGGTCAACGCCGTTATCAAGGCTGAGGGCGAAAGAGCTGTCTTTGAAACCAATATCCACGGCCTACATCCCGAGATCATCAAGCTTCTCGGCCGCATGAAGTACCGCACCAGCTACGGTCAGAACGTGCTCAACCACTCTATTGAGGTTGCCCATGTTGCAGGTCTGCTGGCTTCTGAACTGGGTGTTGATGTGAACGTTGCAAAGCGCGCAGGCCTCCTGCACGACCTTGGCAAGTCCATCGACCATGAGGTCGAGGGCAGCCACATCACCATCGGTGTGGACATCGCCAGAAAGTACAGGGAGTCCGAGGCTGTTATCCACGCTATCGAGGCACACCACGGCGACGTGGAGCCCCACACCATCGAGGCTTGCCTTGTTCAGGCTGCTGACGCTATCTCCGCTTCCCGTCCCGGCGCCCGCCGCGAGAATATCGAGAACTACGTCAAGCGTCTTGAGAAGCTGGAAGAAGTCACCAAGAGCTTCCCCGGCATCGCAAGCTCCTACGCCATTCAGGCCGGCCGCGAAATCCGCGTTATGGTCAAGCCCGAAGAGGTCAACGAGGACCAGATGGTTCTGCTGGCAAGAGACATCGCAAAGAAGATCGAGGAAGAGCTTATCTACCCCGGTCAGATCAAGGTGCATCTGCTGCGCGAAACCAAGTCAGTGGACTACGCAAAGTAAAATATCAAAACGCCATGAGTCTTTCATGGCGTTTTTCTATAATCTATAAGGAGAAATATTATGGACTTGAATCAGCGCATCCATGCCGCCGCGGACTATATCCGCGCTCGCATAAATGTAAGCCCCGGCATAGGCCTTATTCTGGGCAGCGGTCTGGGCGATCTGGCAGACGGCCTTGAAAACAGAATCGTGATTCCCTATGAGGATATTCCTCATTTCCCCCGCTCCACCGTAGAGGGTCATGCCGGAGCACTGGTCTTTGGCGAGATCGGTGGCAAAAGCCTTGTGATCATGCAGGGCCGTGTCCACTATTATGAAGGCTATGAGCAGCAGCTTATCACCATGCCTGTGCGCGTGATGCATCTTCTAGGCGTAAAGCGCCTTGTGCTGACCAATGCCGCCGGCGGCGTGAATCTCAACTTCCAGCCCGGCGATCTGATGCTCATTTCCGACCATATAAATTTCTCCGGGTCAAATCCACTTATAGGCGCAAACCTGGATGAATTCGGCCCCCGTTTCCCTGATGCCAGCGATGTTTACACCGCCAAGCTTCGCCGCGGGATTCTGCCAAAGGCCGAGCAGGCCGGTATTGCCCTGAGACAGGGCGTGTACATGATGTTCTCCGGCCCCAGCTTTGAAACCCCGGCTGAAATCCGCATGGCCCGCACTCTGGGTGCAGACGCCGTGGGCATGTCCACCGTGCCTGAGGCTCTGGTAGCGGCACACTGCGGCATGGAGGTGGTGGGCCTGTCCTGTATCTCCAATATGGCTGCCGGCGTTCTCAACCAGAAGCTTACACACCAGGAAGTCATTGACACCGGAGCTATGGTGCATGATAAGTTCCAGAAGCTTGTAAAGCTGATTGTTGAACTGGATTAATAAAAATCCCCCATACAAAAGTATGGGGGATTTTTTTGTTTCTTCTACAGCTTATACTGCGGGAGCAGCGTTCAGCTTCTTGCTGCCAAAGTACTGCCAGGCGATAACTGCGCAGAATACTGCAATGCCGATAATGTCGGTCACAAGCTGGGGATCCATCATCATTATACCTGCAACCAGGATCAGCACGCGGGGCACCACGGTCATGTTCTTGAACAGATAGCCGTTAAGCGCGGCGGCAACGCCGAAGATACCGACAAAGGAGGTGATGATGATCTGGATCATCTTGATAACGGTAATATCAATAAGCAGCATGGCGGGGTTCATGCAGAAGATATAGGGCACGATAAATGCGCCGATTGCAAGCTTTGTTGCGTTTATACCTGTCTTCATGGGATTGGACTTTGCAATGGCGGAGCCTGCATAGGCTGCCAGTGCAACGGGAGGAGTGATGTCAGCCACTATGCCGAAGTAGAACACGAAGAAGTGTGCTGCAATCTTGGGCACGCCGATAGTGATAAGAATGGGGGCGCAGGTGGAGGCCATGATGCAATAGTTTGCGGTGGTGGGAACACCCATGCCAAGGATGATGCAGCAGACCATGGTCAGCAGCAGGGCCACCATGGTGGGGCTCATGAAGGTGACGGAGTTGGAGACAGAGACAACAGCGCTTATCAGGCGGGATGCAAGACCGGTGGCGGTGATGCAGCCGGAGATGATACCGGCCATGCCGCAGGCCACAACGACAGTGATTGCGCTCTTGCCACCAGCCTCAAGGGCCTCAAGGATCTTATCGAAGGAAATCCTGTTTTCCTTGTCAAAAAGGCTTACAATGATAGTGGCAAATATTGCAAGAGTTGCAGAGAACTGCATGGAACGGGTATTGGTGGAGACCAGCACAACCAGCAGCACCAGAGGAGTCAGAAGATATATCTTGCTGAAAAGATGAGCCATTTTGGGTCTGTCTGCCTCACTGACACCCTTGAGGCCCAGCTTCTTTGCCTCCAGATGGACGGCAATGAAAATACCGGTGAAGTAGAGCACTGCAGGGAGGATTGCTCTGAGAGCAACCTCAGCATAGGTTACGTTCATGTACTCTGCCATCAGGAAGGCCGCAGCGCCCATAATGGGGGGCATTATCTGGCCGCCGGTGGATGCCGCAGCTTCGACTGCGCCTGCAAACTCGCCGGAGTAGCCGTTCTTTTTCATCATGGGGATGGTGACGGAGCCGGTGGTAACGGTGTTGCCGACGGAGGAGCCGGAGACCATACCGCACAGCGCGGAGGATATGACCGCAACCTTGGCGGGGCCGCCTGCAAATCTGCCGACCAGGGCGTTTGCAATATTGATGAAGAAGGCGGCAATGCCGGTTCTTTCAAGGAATGCACCGAAGATGATAAATACAACGATGAACTTTGCACAGACCTGAACGGGAGTGCCCATGACACCGCTGGTGGTGTAGAACAGGGTGTAGATAATGCGCTTGATGCCGATACCGGTGGAGAAGGTATAGATAAGCAGCACGCCTGCAACGCAGAGAATAGGAATACCCACGCAGCGGCGGCAGAGCTCCATCAGTATAAGTATACCAACAACGCCGATAATAACCTGGAAATCGGTGATTCTGGAGGCGCTGGTGAGAACCCTGACAAGGGAGTCATAGCTGAAGCAGAAATACAAAAAGCAGGATGAGCCCACAGCCATGAGGATAAAGTCATACCAGGGGATATAGTTGTGGCGCACATGGTGCTTGCTGGCAGGATAGGTAAGAAAACCCATTATAATGACCAGAGCCAGAAAGCCGGTCATACGCTTTTCCAGCGCGGCAACGCTGAAAAGAGTGGAGTACATACAGTACAGGGAGAAGGCAACCATGATAAAGCGGACTATCACAGCGCTCTTGCCCTCCCAGATACGGGTATTGGACTCCTTGTCATATTTACGCATCAGCTTCTCAACATCTTCTGCTGTACCAACATCAACAGTATGCTCGCTGTGCTTGTTAAGCTTGTCGTGGGACAACGCTATTACTCCCTTCTCTGTCCGGACTTGAAAGCAGGGTGGTTTTGCACCGTCCTTTTACCGGATACGCGATTTTTTGGCGCGCCACCATGGTGGCGTTAAGGAAAATTTATACCGCCGTATAAGGCGAAAACTACGGCGTCCTTTGGGACGCCGTAGTATGGTTCGGCGAATGGCTTTGCGCTTACTTTACAGATGCAACTTCAATGCCCTTTTCAGCAAAGTACTTTGCAGCACCTGCGTGGTAGGGAACGTCGGTGATGGAAGAAGCGAAGTCAAGGTCGAGCTCTGCGCCCTTACCGTGCTGCTCGGTGATGGTGTCGATGTTCTCGAAAATGGTGGAGACGAAGTCATAGACTGCCTTCTCGCCAACATCGTCGCGGACAAGGACAACAGCAGCGATTGCTACGGTCTTTGCGTCAGCATCCATGCCGTAGGTGTCGGCAGTGATGGTGGCTTCCTTGTAGTAGGGGGAAACTTCGATGAGCTTGTCAATGTACTCATCCTCGATGGAAACAATGTATACATTGCCGCTGGTAGAAAGGTCGGTGATGGCGGTGGTGGGTGCGCCTGCAACGATGAAGGCTGCATCGATCTTACCGTCCTTCAGGCTCTCTGCGCTGTCGCCAAAGCTCTGGTAAATGGGATTGATGTCTTCCTCGGTCATGCCGTATACGCCGAGAACGTCAATTGCATTGTAGTAGGTACCGGAGCCCAGTGCACCGACAGAAACGCTTCTGCCCTTCAGGTCAGCGACGGTCTTGATATCGGGGTTCATGGTAACGATCTGAACCTGCTCCATGTACAGAGCTGCTGCAACGGAGAAGCTGTTGACAGCGCCGATTTCCTCGAAGAGGTTGGTGCCGGAGTAGGCATAGCTCATAACGTCAGACTGACAGAAGCCCAGCTGGTAGGAGCCTGCGTCCATGTCTTCAACATTGGCCTGGGAGCCATTGGAAGAAACGGCGGTGATGCTCAGATCAGTGTTGTTGGAAACATACTGGCTCAGAACGCTGCCGTATGCATAGTAGGTGCCGGTTTCGCCACCGGTGCAGAAGGTCAGGCTGGTGCCGGCAGAGTTGGATGCTGCAGGAGCATCAGAACCGCCGCAGGCGCACAGTGCGAAAACCATAGTCAGGGCAAGCAGCATAGCAAGTATCTTCTTCATTTTGATTACCTCCGATTTATTGCTTAGTTTTTTGCTTTGGGAAAATTTTTCAGATTTTCCAAATTATCTCTTGATTTACGCCTTTCGTGATATTATAATACAACCAATTCATTAAGTTTGCAACTACAAATTAGCATTTTGCCAAATTTCACAGTTGATGGACGCCTGTACTTCACTGCTTTATGCAAGTAAACCAAAAAAGAAAGTATTGACTTGATTCCTGCTGAGTCTATAACAGACAATCAAGCCGGCCTGTAGGGAAAGCTGAAACTATCACCCTCAGGATACACGGAGGCAAAAATGGATTTTTCATTGTTAAGAAGTTTTATTGCCGTGGCCGAAGAGAAAAGTTTTTCCACCGCTGCAAAGCATCTCTTCATCTCCCAGCAGACCCTATCCAAGCAGATTGCTAAAATAGAAGAGGAACTGGACACTGTGCTGCTGGTGCGCAGCCGCCCCCTCGCCCTCACCCCGGACGGCAAGCATTTTCTGAAGGTTGCCAAGGAGATTCTGCAGCTCAAGCAGCAGTTTGAGGAAAGCTCCAGCCGCAGCATCAGCCGCTCCCACTTTATCCATATGGGTATTGAGCACACCATCGCCCGTGCTCTGCTGCCCCATGTTCTGCCCAAGTACGTGGATGAGCATCCCGACACCTATGTGAAGGTCAGTGAGGAGTCGCCGGACATGCTGCAGAAGGCTATTGTATATGAAGGCGTGGACCTGGTTATCGGCAGCCTCTGCAATGTGCCGGACAACTATGTGACGGTGCCGCTGTGCCCCAAGGAATATGTGCTGATTGTGCCGAAGAATATCCTGCGGGACATTGCCGGCGATAAATACGAAAGCACAGTTGAAAACTACAAGGACGGCGTTGATCTGGGATTTTTCCAGTGCGCCCCCTTTATCCGGCTCTCCCGCCGCGTATCCGGCGGCCGCGCGCTCAGTTCCTATCTTAAATATTACGATGTGGCCGTGCGCTTCGTGTGCGAAGTCACAAACGTTGAAAACGCCTTCCAGCTGGCAAACAGCGGACTGGGACTGTTCATCTACCCCCGCATATTCTGGGATATGATGGCTCCGGAGCTGCAGAGGGACTATCTGAACAATATTCACATTTTCCCCCTGCCTCACCTGCCGGAGATTGAGCCTGTTTGCGCGTACTATAATAAAGAAAGCGGCATACACGGCAAAAACCTTGAATTGCTGGAGCAGATCAAGTATTATTTCAACGACTACATGCAGCAGCTGAAAGGAACTTCGGAGGAATGAGCAAAAGCATAAAGCTGATAAGCTTTGATCTGGACGGCACCTTCCTAAACGACAGCAAGCAGGTCCCGGAACGTAACACGCTGGCTATAGAAAAGGCTGCCGCTCAGGGCGTGCACATCGTCCCCGCCACCGGGCGCACCTACGCAGGTCTTCCGGATATGCTCAAGGAGCTGCCTTTCATCCGCTATTACATCACTGCCAACGGCTCCTGCATCTATGACAAAAAGGAAGATAAGGCCCTCTCCCGGTCCATGATCCCCCTTGAGCTGGCGCTGCGCTTTTATGAGCATATGGAGACTCTGCCTGTAATTTACGACTGCTACAAGGAAGAAAGCGGCTATATGAGCCGCTATATGTGGGAGCAGCTGGAGGACTATATCTCCAACCCCCATATGCTGAGCCACGTAAAGTCCATGCGAAGGCCTGTGGATGATCTGGTTTCGCATCTTATTGAAAGCGGCGAGGAGCTGCTTAAAATGCAGATGTTCTTCAAGGATCAGGCCGAGCGCGAAAGACAGCTGGAGCTGCTGCCGCGGCGCTTTCCGGAGCTGGTGTTTTCCTCCTCCATCCCCGGCAATATAGAGGTAACCATCCAGGGCGGCACCAAGGGCAATGCCCTCAAAAAGCTCTGTGAGCTGCTGGGTCTGGACATCTCACAGTCCATGGCGCTGGGCGACGGCAGCAACGACAGGGACATGATCAAAGCTGCCGGAATAGGCGTGGCCATGGAAAATGCAGAAGCTGTTCTGCTGTCCACGGCGGACTATGTCACCGGTCACTGCAATGATGCAGGCTTTGCACAGGCAATTGAGAAATTTGTTTTTTCTGAATAATCAGCGCCAAAACCCGGTCAAAAACCGGGTTTTGTTGTATTTTACAGCGTAAAATCAGCCCATTCTACTCCTGGTAGAGTGGGCATTTCTCAACTCTACTGCTTCAGACGCAAACGGAGAGTACCTTTTTGAGAGGTAGATTGCTTTTTCATCTCAAATAATGCAATATGAAATTGGTAATGATAGCCAAGTCCGCTGCCCTATGCCGTGGGTTTGGCTCTCCTTACTATTATCAAAGATATAAGGAGCCCGACATGGACAAGAAAATAAAAATCATATCCGACTCTTCCGGAGATATGCACAGCCTCGGCGGCTTTCCCTTTGCCTCCGCACCGCTTAAAATAATCGCCGGTGAGCGCGAATGGATAGACAATGCCCAGCTTGATATTGAGGAAATGGTGCACTACCTGCTCAAGTACAACGGCAAATCCGGTTCCGCCTGCCCTGCCCCTGCCGACTGGCTGGACGCCTTTGAGGATTATGAGAACATCTTCTGCATCACCATCTCCAGCAATCTCTCCGGCAGCTACAACGCCGCCTGCATCGCCTGCGAGGAATACATGGCAGAGCACACCGGCCGCAAGGCCCACGTTTTTGACTCCCTCTCCACCGGCGGCGAGATGCACCTGATCATGGATAAAATCATGGAGCTTGCAGCAGAGGATAAGAGCTTTGAGGAGATAGTCGAGATTGTCAACGACTACAAGGTCAATCACTGCGGTCTGCTCTTTACCCTTGAGAGCATGCAGAACCTGGCCAACAACGGTCGTGTCAGCCACTTGGTTGCCAAGGCAGCCGGCCTGCTGAACATCCGCCCTCTGGGCATTGCCAGCGAGATCGGCACCCTTGAGATGCTGGAAAAGCCCCGCGGCGCAAAGAAGGCCGTGGCCAGTGCATACGATATAATGCTCAAGCAGGGCTACAATGGCGGCAAGGTGTACATCAGCCACTGCCTCAATCCCTCCATTGCCCAGAGCATGAAGGAGACTATCCTTGCAGGCTATCCCGAGGCACAGCTTGAAATCTACCCCATGGGCGGCCTCACCAGCTTCTACGCTGAAAAGGGCGGAATGATAGTGGGCTTTGAAAAGAATCTGTAAGGCACAAACAAAACCGGAGAAGCTAAAGCTTCTCCGGTTTTTAAGGAAAGGGAGCATTTTTTATGATAGAAAGTTTATTCCGTGAACTTGCAGTTCTGCCCGAGGTTGAAGCCATTGCCCTAGGCGGCTCCCGGGCAGGCGAGGTCTTTGATGAAAAATCGGACTATGACGTTTATCTTTACTGCACCAAAGCTGTAAGCGAGGATAAGCGCCGGAAGATTCTTGAAAAATACTGCTCCTATATGGAGCTTGGCAACAGCTTCTGGGAGTATGAAGATAACTGCACGCTGAATAACGGCATCGACATTGACATTCTCTACAGGGATCTGGACACCTTTGCCAATGGCCTTGCTCAAGTAATGGAAAATTTTCAGCCCTGCAACGGCTACACCACCTGCATGTGGCACAATCTGAAAAACTGTAAAATTATATACGACCGTGATGGACGCCTGCAGGCGCTGAAAGAGCGCTTTGATATTCCTTATCCCAAGCAGCTGAAGGCGAATATCATTGAGCGGAACCTGAAGCTACTCATTGATGCCATGCCGGCCTATAAGCTGCAGATCGAAAAGGCGGTTGGCCGGGGCGATCTTGTCAGCATCTGCCACAGGACGGCGGCCTTCATGGAGTCCTACTTTGACATTATCTGGGCTCTCAACGAGCAGAGTCATCCCGGCGAAAAACGGCTTGTTTCACTGTGTAAAAAGAACTGCAGCCTGCTGCCCGCCGATTTTGAGGAGAATATCAACAGGCTCTACGCGGATCTCTATACAAAGCCGGAGTGCATAGAGGCCGATCTTGAGAGGATAATCCTTGAGCTTAAAAAGATCATTCAATAAAAAAAGAGACAGCAGATGCTGTCTCTTTTTTCATTGATACGGGGCGTCGAGGACACCGCTATCTTCTTTGTTCAATTTATATATCAACTGTGAGCCCAACGAAGTGGGTCACGGTTGATAGAGGAAAAATAATGCCGCCGGTCAATGTGGTGCCGCAAGCGACACCACATGACCCTCGGTATTATTTTGACGAATCCAGCCAGCTGCAAGCGGCGAGAGCGGCAACGGAACCGTCGCCCACGGCGGTGGTGAGCTGATGGACGGACTTTGCGCGGCAGTCACCGGCAACGAACACACCCTCGCTGACGGTCAGGCAATTTTCACCGGAGGCGGCGTAGCCTGCCTTGTCAAGCTCGATATGAGCGGAGAAAATCTCATTATCGGGAGCGTGACCCACGGCAACAAAAAGGCCCACAGCGTCCAGAACGCGGCGCTGACCATCCTGCTCCACGGCGATAGAGGAAAGCTCATCCTCGCCGATGAGCTCCACGACCTTGGCATTGAGCACAAACTCCACATTTTCCTTGGTCTTGAGAGCCTCCACCAGCTTGGCCTCGCCGCGGAAAGAATCACGGCGGTGGATGAGGTAGACCTTTTTACAGGTCTCGCTCAGGAGCATGGCATCCTGCAGGGCGCTGTTGCCGCCGCCGTTGACAGCAACAGTCTCGCCCTTGTAAAATGCACCGTCACAGACAGCGCAGAAGCAGACGCCGGCGCCGATAAGCTCTTCCTCACGCTCAAGACCCAGCATGCGGGGCTTGGCTCCGGTGGCGATTATAACAGCGCGGGCCTGAAACTCAGCTTCGGAAAGGCAGACAACAGTCTTGATGCCGTCCTCAATGCGAAGATCGCAAACCTCGTCCAGCTCCACCTCGGCCCCCTGCTCCATGGCCTGCTCCAGAAGCTTGTCGCCAAGCTCAGCGCCGCTGATGGAGACGAAGGCGGGGAAGTTTTCAACCTTGGGGCTCCAGGTGATCTGGCCGCCGAAGGCGTTCTTTTCAATAACCAGCACAGACTTGCCTGCGCGGCGGGCATAGGTTGCAGCGGTGAGACCGGCAGGGCCGCCGCCGATGATAATTATATCGTAGATCATTAAAATCGCTCCTTTTGTAATTTTTTGCCTGTAGGTAATGCATTTATGCATTACGAATAATGCTTACGGAAGGGATAAATCCCTTCCCTACAAATTTATCCAGGATGGTCAAATACCCGGCTCGTGCTGAGCCGGGTATTATGTTTTTTCTTACTTTACAACAAAGTTCTTGATTGCGCCGGCGCCGGCATACTTCTCAAAGCCGTCAGCGGTGGGAACGATGAGGGTGGGAGCCTGCTTTACGCCGTAGCTCTTTGCCAGGTCTGCATGCTCGTCTGCCATCAGCTTCTCATACTTGAAGCCGGCCTTGTCCATGTAGGATGCGGCGATGCGGCAGTTGGGGCAGGTGGGAGTTGCGAAGAGGATGGGAGTTGCTGCCAGAGTCATGGGAGCATGCTCAGCCTCGTCTCTTGCGGTTACGGGCTTGTGGGTCTCAAAAACGGGGCCCTCATGCTTGAGAACGGAAGTCTCAACAACGTACTCCTTGCGCTCCTTGTACTCCTGGGTCTTACCCACATTCCAGTTCTGCACGGGGCGATAGTAGCCGGTGATGCGGCTGTAGACCTCGGCGGAGCTGCCGCACTCGGGGCAGGTGAACTGCTCGCCGTTGAGGTAGCCGTGGTTCTTGCAGACGGAGTAGGTGGGAGAGAGGGTGTAGTAAGGCAGCTTATAGTTCTCGGCGATCTTACGCACCAGCTTTGCAGCAGCTTCCCAGTCGGGCAGCTTCTCGCCAAGGAAGGCGTGGAAGACGGTACCGGAGGTGTAGCGGGTCTGCAGATCGTCCTGAATGTCCAGAGCTTCGAAGATATCCTCGGTGAAGCTGACAGGCAGGTGGGAGGAGTTGGTGTAGTAAGGAGTGCCGCCTGCTTCTGCAGCGGTGATAATCTCGGGGTAGCGCTCGGTATCGTGCTTTGCAAGGCGGTAGGAGGTAGACTCGGCAGGGGTGGCTTCCAGGTTGTACAGGTCGCCGTAGAGCTCCTGATAGTCGCTCAGACGCTCACGCATATGGTCGAGAACTTCCTTTGCAAACTCCTGGCAGCGCTCATCGGTCATGTCGCAGCGCAGCCACTTGGCATTGAGGCCAACCTCGTTCATGCCCACAAGGCCGATGGTGGAGAAGTGATTGTCAAAGCCGCCCAGATAGTGCTTGGTGTAGGGGTAGAGGCCGGCATTGAGGAGCTTGGTGATAACATCGCGCTTTACCTTCAGGGAGCGTGCTGCAATGTCCATCATCTTGTCAAGGCGTGCGTAGAAGTCTGCCTCGTCCTTGGCAAGATATGCGATGCGGGGCATATTGATGGTGACAACGCCGACAGAGCCGGTGGACTCACCGGAGCCGAAGAAGCCGCCGGACTTCTTGCGCAGCTCGCGCAGGTCAAGGCGCAGACGGCAGCACATGGAACGGACATCGGAGGGCTCCATGTCGGAGTTGATGTAGTTGGAGAAATAGGGGGTGCCGTACTTGGCGGTCATCTCGAAGAGCATCTTGTTGTTCTCGGTGGGAGACCAGTCAAAGTCACGGGTGATGGAGTAGGTGGGGATGGGGTACTGGAAGCCGCGGCCGTTGGCGTCGCCCTCGATCATGATGTCGATGAAGGCCTTGTTGACCATGTCCATCTCGGCCTTGCAGTCGCCATAGGTGAAGTCCATCTCCTTGCCGCCGACGATAGCGGGCAGATCCTTCAGGTCGTTGGGAACGGTCCAGTCAAGGGTGATGTTGGAGAAGGGAGCCTGGGTGCCCCAGCGGGAGGGAGTGTTCACGCCGAAGATGAAGCTCTGGATGCACTGCTTGACTTCCTTGTAAGTGAGATTGTCAACCTTTACGAAGGGAGCAAGGTAGGTATCGAAGGAGGAGAAGGCCTGTGCGCCGGCCCACTCGTTCTGCATGATGCCAAGGAAGTTGACCATCTGGTTGCAGAGGGTGGACAGGTGGCTTGCGGGGGAGGAGTTGATCTTGCCGGGAATGCCGAGACCTTCCTGAATCAGCTGCTTGAGGCTCCAGCCGGCGCAGTAGCCGGTGAGCATGGAAAGGTCATGCAGGTGAATGTCGCAGTTGCGGTGGGCATTTGCGATCTCCTGATCATAGACCTCGCTGAGCCAGTAGTTTGCGGTGATGGCGCCGGAGTTGGAGAGGATCAGACCGCCCACAGAGTAGGTGACGGTGGAGTTTTCCTTGACGCGCCAGTCCTCAATGTTGAGGTACTTGTCAACAGTCTCCTTGTAGTCCAGGTAGGAGGACTTGGTGTTGCGCAGCTTCTCGCGCTGCTTGCGGTAGAGGATGTATGCCTTGGCAACAGTCTCATAGCCGCCGCGGGAGAGAACGGCCTCAACGCTGTCCTGAATATCTTCAACGGCGACCTGGCCATCCTTGATCTTGGGCAGGAAGTCTGCAGAGACCTTCAGGGCCAGAAAGTCGATAACGCTCTCGTTATACTCGGTGTTGGTTGCCTCGAATGCCTTCTTGATGGCTTCGGCGATCTTGGTGATATTGAAATCGACGACCTTACCGTCGCGCTTTACTACTACGTACATTTAGCTTTCTCCTCTCTTTTTATAAGCCTCTGAGCTGCACCGCAGGCACAAAGGGTCTTGCCGCATCGGCAAGCTGTTTCATTTCTTCTTCGTTGAAGGCGCCCAGCCCCTCGCCTGCCAGAAGCTGGCCGGAATCCTTGAACTGCTGGAGATAATACTCCTTTGCGCCCTCTATCCACTTTGCGGCAGCGGCGATGCTCTCAATGCTGTGCAGGCCCTTTACCACCGTGGTGCGGAATTCATAATCCACCCTGCCTTCAAGCAGGAAGTTCTTGGAGCGCTCAATAGCCTCCATGTCCAGCTTTTCAAGGCCCACAGTCCTTGCATAAAGCTCAGGCGGATTTTTTATGTCCATGGCCACCCTGTCCACCAAGCCGGCATTGACGATCTCAATAAGCCTGTCGGGGAAGGAGCCATTGGTGTCCAGTTTTATCTTGAAGCCCAGCTCTTTTATCTTTGCCAGAAACTGAGGCATATCTGCATGGAGCAGGGGCTCGCCGCCGGTAATGGCAACGCCCTCCAGCACGCCCTGGCGCTTTTTCAGAAAACTCAGCACCTTTTCCTCCTGGTTGTTCCTGTCAATCAGCTCCGGCAGGACCAAAGCCGAGTTATGACAGAAGGGGCAGCGGAAATTGCAGCCGCCGGTAAAAACCGTACAGGCCACGGTGCCGGGATAATCAAGTAAGGTAAGTTTTTGCAGTCCGGATATTAACATAGGCATCTCCTTAGTGTGTCCATGCTATCATATAGGTTCAACAAGTATTTGTCAATAGCAAAACCACAACATATTGGTTTCAAAACGTCATAATTAAAATGCAACCACAAAATATAGTATCGGCCCGAGAAACACTTCTCAGGCCGATATCGTTTGTTATTGTAAAGCATGGGGCCTTCTTTTTCAAGAGGCAAAGCACCCAAAAATAAAACTTGGTGGAATTTAACAGTTCCGGCGGTCCAATATTGTCGGAATTTATAGGATTTCTCTTTTTTGTGGTTTTCTTCTGCCGATTCTGCTATAATGTACTAGATATTGTGTTTGCAAAAAAGGCCAAAGTCTATTTTTCCCCCGCAAAATCCCCGACGGAATTGCTTCACATTTTTTAAGTATTTCCCGCAATTATCACAAAAAATCTCTTGTAATTTTGTTATATTTGCATTATAATATTGTGATGGTATGTGCTGTTATAAATTGCACATAACTCTACGACCGGAAAACCGGAGAAAGGAAGCTGTCAAACTATGGTGAACATCACTAACGACAAGGGAAGCATCAGCATCACCAGCGAGGTTCTGACCTATCTTGCAGGCGACGCCGCTACTCGCTGCTTCGGCGTCAAAGGCATGGCCGGACGGAGCAAAGAAGGAGGCCCCCTGCAGCTGCTGCGCAGAGAGTCTATGTCCAAGGGTATTGAAGTATCCTTCAACGACGACGGCAGCATCAACCTTGCACTGCACATCGGCGTGGACTACGGCGTTAACATGGCCGCTGTTGCCAACAGCATCATGAGCGAGGTCAAGTACAAGCTGACCAAGTCTGCCGGCGTGCCTGTCAAATGCGTCGACGTATATATAGATACTATAATTGGTTAAGGCCACCGGAGGTACTTCACTTGAGAGAATATATAAATGCTGTAGCGCTTAAAGATATGATTCTTTGCGCAGATGCCGCTTTGCGCGAAAATATACAGATGGTCAACGACCTGAACGTGTTCCCTGTCCCCGACGGTGACACCGGTACCAACATGGGCCTTACCATGGAGAAGGCTGCCACTGAGCTTCGCAAGAAGAACTTTGACACCGTCTCCGCCGTGGCCGACTGTGTATCCTCCGCCCTGCTGCGCGGCGCCAGAGGCAACTCCGGCGTTATCCTCAGCCTTCTGTTCCGCGGCATTTCCAAGCGCCTCAAGGGCGTGGAGAATGCTGACGCCAAAATCTTCGCCGCAGCTCTGCATGACGGCGTTGACGCTGCATACAAAGCTGTCATGAAGCCCACCGAGGGCACCATCCTCACCGTCTCCCGCCTGTCCGCCAAGGCCGCCGTTGAGGCTGCCAATGCCGGTGCAAGCATTGAAAACTGCCTTGCCTGCGCCATCAAGGCCGGTCAGGACGCCCTGGACGACACCATCAACCTCAACCCCGTTCTGAAAAAGGCCGGTGTTGTGGACGCCGGCGGCAAGGGCTATATGATCATCCTCTCCGCAATGCTTGCCTCCTTCGTGGGCGAAGTTTCCGTCCCCAATGAGGCTCAGGAGATTGTGATCCCCACCGAGACCGCCTTCGACGTATTCGACACCGCAGACATCACCTACGCCTTCGACACTGTTTTCATCGTCCGCAAGAAGGATCCCGATGTGGATCTGGAGCCCCTGCGCAAGTATCTGAGCAGCATCGGCGACAGCCTTGTTATCGGTGAGGACGATGAGGCATTCAAGGTCCATGTCCACACCAACATTCCCGGCAACGCCCTGAACAAGGCCCAGAAGTACGGCACTCTGGAGCTGGCCAAGATCGAGAACATGCGTACCCAGCACGAAGACCTGCTGGCAGGCAAGCACGTGCAGAGCACCGACGATCTGGACGCTATCGAGGCTGAGCTTGAAGCCGCCGAGGAAGAAGACGCCATCGCCGAGGCCGAGAAGGAATTCGGCATCGTCGCTGTCTGTGCAGGCGAGGGTATGAAGACCCTGTTCCAGGAGCTGGGCGCTGACCGCGTGGTCACCGGCGGCCAGACCATGAACCCCTCCACCGACGATATCCTCAAGGAGATCAACCGCACCCCCGCATCCACCGTTTTCGTATTCCCCAACAACAAGAACATAATCATGGCTGCCGAGCAGTGCATCCCCCTGACCGAGAAGAAGGTCATCGTAATGCCCACCAAGACCGTGCCCCAGGGCATCACCGCCCTGCTCAACTTCAACCCCGATGAGTCCGAAGAGGCTCTGGTCGAGGTCATGAACGAGGCCGCCACCAATGTACACACCGCAATGATCACCTACGCCGCCCGCGACAGCGACTTTGGCGGTCACGAGATCCACGCCGGCGAATATCTGGCCCTGCTGGACGGCGCCCTCATCGGCAGCTACAGCAACGAGGAAGATCTTTTCAAGCAGCTCAATCTGGCATTTGAAGAGCTCAACCCCGAGTTCATCACCGTCTACTACGGTGAGAACGTGGACGAAGCCGCAGCCGGCAAGGCAGCCGAGAGCATCGGCGCCTGCTTCCCCGAGGCAGAGCTGAGCGTCGTAAACGGCGGCCAGCCCGTGTACTATTACATGATCAGCATTGAGTAATTATACTCAGCAAAACCCCGTACCACCCGGTACGGGGTTTTGCTTTTTAAAGTAATATGTAATAGTGAAAAGTGAATAAGTAAGGTGTGCCGCCGCGCGGCACTGATTATACTCCGTGCAGGCACAACACAACTATTCCATATACGCTATTACTTCTTACCTAATAAAAAGCCGACAGTCTGAGCTGTCGGCTTTTTATTATCTTACATATCTGAAGCCGCCATCGTCAACAGGCGCTTGCTCATGTCTCACAATCTTCTCACGCTTTTTGAGATTGTAGATCAGAATCCAGTTATAAAGCGCCATCTGCAGCGCAGTACCCACAATGATCATCTGCATTCCCATGTACCTGGAATCTGCCAGATTCATAATGGAGAGCATGGCGCACATCATAACCGCCATCATGCACTTTCTGCCGTCCACCACGAAAAAGGCAAAGCCCATCACGCGGAAGTAGGCAAGGATTGCAGCAATAATGCTGAGCATCTCTATGGCGTAGTCCCAGGGCACAGAGTTGTAGGCATTCTGCTTGTAGCTGACAATGAGCCACAAGCAGTAGCACAGCACCGGCAGCAGCATGAAAAAGCGCAGCATGGGCACATGGGCCAGCTCATCATAGTTTGCATTGCCCAGCACCACAGGGAAGGTGATGCCGGAGACAAAGGCCAGGATTGCAAGGATGCGCAGCAGCTCGGCATTCACATCAGTCTCCGCCACCACAAAGAGCACCAGCGCACCCACAGCCATCACGATGCCGGCGGTCCAGCGGGCGATGGCAAAGAGCTTGCCGGGATTGAAGAGGGCCTGGCAATAGTCGCTGTGAACATAGAGCTTTTCAGTCTTGAACTGGTTCAGAAAGCGGTTGAACATCCAGGCAGAGGCCAGAATTACCACCGGCACCAACAGGTTGAAGGCGCTCTTTTCGTTCAGGCCCTGATCATCAAAAGCCATCATTACCTGCAGCCAGCGGAAGAAAACGCCGAAGGCACCGGCACCGCAGACATAGCAGGTGATCTCCAGAGATTTTTTATGCATAATACAAGTCTCGCTTTAATAACAATTTAGTAAGCCCAACAAGCCTATAGCTGCCGGGACAACAGATTAATTTTATACTTTTTTATATATTCAGTCAAGATGAAACGGGGGACATGCCTTTGAAACAAAGTATTCTGGTCGCATATCTGGGTCTTTTTATCACCGTCGCCATGTCCTTTGCTGCGGACAGGCTGCCCCAGCCGCCGACGCCAAGTCCCAGTCCCAGCCCTACGGTGCAGGCGCTGAGATTGCAGCAGGCAGCCATCTCCCCCGCTCCGGCAGCGGAGCCTGCGCCGGAGACCATAAATGTTCTGCACGGCGGAGAGATCTACACCGTGCCGCTGGAAAAATACCTCACCGGCGTTGTTGCAGCCGAGATGCCGGCAGACTTTGAGCCGGAGGCTCTCAAGGCTCAGGCCGTGGCAGCCCGGACCTACACTCTCTACTGCGCGGCGGCGGCAAAGCACGGCGAAGCTCAGGTCTGCACAAGCTTTGCCTGCTGCCAGGCTTGGAAAAGCGAGGACAGCATGCGCCAGAGCTGGGGCGAGGCCTATGACCGCTGCTATGCCAAAATCTCCGCCGCGGTAAACGATACTGCCGGGCAGTTTCTCAGCTATGAGGGGCAGCCGGTTTTCTCCGCCTTCCACTCCTCCTCGGCAGGACGGACGGAAAGCTGCGGCGCTATCTGGAGCGCGCTGCCCTATCTTGTGAGCGTGGAGAGCCCGGAGGACGAAAATAATGTGCCCGGCTACACAAGCCAGGTGGAGCTGAGCCCCCTTGACTTCCGGGACACGCTGCTGCACGCCTGTCCGGATGCTGATTTTTCCGGAGCGGAATCGGAGTGGATAGGCGCGGTGAACCTTGAAGACAGCGGGCGGGTGGACTCAGTGGAGCTGGGCGGCGTGCTCTACTCCGGCACAAAGCTGAGGGAGCTTTTCTCTCTGCGCTCCACCGCCTTTACGCTGGACTACACCGGGACAAGCTTTCTCTTCTCCGTCACCGGCTTTGGTCATGGAGTGGGAATGAGCCAGTACGGGGCAAACGTCATGGCCGCCGAGGGCACAGACTATACCGCCATACTGGCTCACTATTATCCGGGTACAATATTGGTAGGGTGAAACGATAATTTAAAGGCCCCCTTGTCAAAGGGGGCTGGCTGCGAAGCAGACTGGGGGATTTAAAATCCCTCCGACCTCGCTACGCTCGGCCACCTCCCTTTAGCAAGGGAGGCTTTAAATTCTCTTATATGTCACAAAGCAATATCTCAGCCCGTCCTCCTCAAGCCAGTTTTCCTCCTCTGTCCGCTCCCAGTCGGGGGAAGCGTCAAGGTTCTCAAAAAAGCTGTCGGACTCGGGTGCAAGGTCAATCTTGGTGACATGGATGGTGTCGAGATAGGGCATGAACTGCCGGAACACCGAGGCCCCGCCCAGCACCAGCGTGCGGGATATTTTTTCGCAAGCTCAAGAGCCTCTTCGGTGGTATGGGCCAGCTCTGCCCCATCGATCTCAATGTTCTGACGGGTAATCACTATATTGTTTCTACCCTTGAGAGGTCTGCCGCCGGGAAAATCCTCAAGAGTCTTTCTGCCGACTATAACGGCGGCGCCGCGGGTAAGTTCAATGAAGTGGGCTCTGTCGGCTTTGAGCACCACGGGCTGGGTGCCATCAATACCGATGCCCCAGTCGGAATATACTGCAACTATCGCTTCCATAGGCATCAGAGGGCCACCGGGATTTTCCCGGAAAAGTCGGAATACTCATAGCCTTCCATACGGAAGCTGTCGCGGGTGAACTTGTAGAAATCAGTGACCTCGGGGTCAATGATGAACTTGGGCGCGGGCTTGGGCTCGTTCTTTATGATTTCCTTGACGGAGTCGATATGGCGGTCATAGATATGTGCATCGGCAATGACGTGCATGAACTCGCCGGGCTCAAGGCCGGAGACCTGGGCCATCATCATGGTCAGGGCGGCATACTGCACCACGTTCCAGTTGTTGGCGGTGAGCATATCCTGAGAGCGCTGGTTCAAAATGGCGTTGAGCTTATTGCCGGAGACATTGAAGGTCATGGAATAGGCGCAGGGGTACAGGGCCATTTCGCTCAGGTCGGCAAAGTTATAGATATTGGTCATGATGCGCCTTGATGCAGGATTGTTCTTCAGATCCCATAGCACCTTGTCCACCTGGTCCATATCGCCCTGAGGATAGTGATGCTTGACGCCCAGCTGATAGCCGTAGGCCTTGCCGATGGAGCCGTTTTCATCAGCCCAGGCATCCCAGACGCGGGTGCGCAGCTTGTTTACATCGTTGCTCTTTTCCTGCCAGATCCACAGAAGCTCGTCAATGGCGGACTTCCAGAAAGTGCGGCGGATGGTGAGGATGGGAAACTCTTCGCTGAGATCATAGCGGTTGACGATGCCGAAGCGCTTGATGGTGTGGGCGCTCTCGCCGTCCTCCCACCTGGTGCGCACGGGGCGGTCAGTATCCCACACGCCTTTTTCCAGAATTTCCTGACAGTTCTGGATAAATATTTCGTCTGCTCTGCTCATATATATCCTTCCTTTTGGTCATGGTTTTGTGCCTTGATTTTAATGTATTTCAGGCTAAATGTAAACAGGCGATTTTTGCACAATCCCGTAGGGGCGGATGCCCACATCCGCCCGCGGGACGATGAAGGCATCGTCCCCTACGATATGCACACCACTTTCTCTTTTTCCGCATACAATAATCCCGGAGGTGCTGCCTTTGAAATTTGCCCTACTCGGAGGAGACCGCCGCTCTGCAATTCTGGGCAGGATGCTCATGCAGGACGGCCACAAGGTGCATACATATTGTCTTGAGAAAGCCGGGCTGCCGCCGGATATCCCGGCAGCGGGCTGCCTGCAGAGCGCAGTCTACGGCGCGGAGTGGATAATTTTACCTGTCCCGGCAGAAAAAAACGGAAACATCCTCTGCCCGCTGGGAAACCAGAAGCTCAGCACGGAGGAGCTTATAGCCACGCTCTGGCCCGGACAGATACTCTGCGGCGGCAGACTCAGCACCGAAAGCAGCCTTGCCGCGCTGCGCGCCGGGATAAAGGTCCATGACCTTATGCAGCGGCGGGATTTCACCGTGGGTAACGCTGCCATCACTGCCGAGGGCGCAATCCACAAGCTTATGGAGGCCTCGCCCCGCTGTCTCAGCGGCTGCCACATTCTGATTACCGGCTGGGGGCGGATAGCCTCAATCCTGGCCCCGAAGCTCCATGCTCTGGGGGCCTATGTCAGCATTGCCGCCCGCAAACCCGGCGACCGGGCCATGGCCGCGGCTCAGGGTCTGGGCTGCTGCAGCTTCAAGACTCTGGCGCTGCTGGCGGAGGACATTGACTTTGTGGTGAACACGGTGCCGGCAGAGGTGATTGAAAACAGGATACTCAAGCGGCTGAAAAAAGACTGCATACTTCTGGAGCTGGCCTCCGCGCCGGGAGGCTTTGATGCACAGAGCGCCATAGAGCTGGGGCTGAGAGTGATCGCCGCGCCGGGCCTGCCGGGCACTTACGCGCCGGAGTCTGCCGCAGAGCTGATGAAAGACAGCATCTACGCCATCATCGCCGAGGAGGAATGAATATGGATAGGAAAAAACGCATCGGCCTTGCCATGTGCGGCTCATACTGTACATACGCGGAAGTATTCTACCACGCGGAAAAGCTGGCGGAAAAATACGATATTGTGCCCATAATGTCGGACACCGCCGCCGAGACTGACAGCCGCTTCGGCACAGCCTCGGAGCATATGCGGCGGCTCATTGCTCTCAGCGGCAAGCGAGTGATCACCACCATTGCGGAGGCGGAGCCTCTGGGTCCGGCTCTGCCGCTGGACGCGCTGATCATCGCGCCCTGCACAGGCAACAGCCTTGCAAAGCTTGCCCACGGGATAACGGATTCCTCCGTCACCATGGCGGCCAAGGCCCACCTGAGAAACGGACGGCCGCTGATCATCGCCTTTTCCACAAACGACGGGCTTTCCGGCTCGGCAGAAAACATCGGAAAATTATTAAATAGAAGGAATGTATATTTTGTCCCCTTCAGGCAGGATGACCCGGAAAAGAAGCCCCGCTCACTGCAGGCGGTTTTCCCCTTGATGGAGGATACGATAGAAGCCGCCCTCCGGGGCGAACAGCTCCAGCCCATACTGGCCGTATAAAAAATCCCCGGTGCTTTTGCACCGGGGACAGTTTTTTCAGTTCTTTCTCTGCAGTTTGTGCTTTACACCGTCTGGGGTCTGGACATAGGTGTTGTCCAGGATCTGCATAGCACCGGCACGGAATTCCTCAATATATTCCTTGCGCAGCTGGGCGCGCTCCTCAAATTCTTCCTTAGTCAGCTCACGCTGCTTTGCAATGGCTGCCAGTTCATTGATTCTTTTCAGCTTGGAATTTTCCATATTTTACTCCTCTTTATTCCTCTATTGTCCCCAGCTCGTCCAGTGTCAGCTCAAAGGCTGGGATAAAGTTTTCAAGAAAATATTTAAGCTCAGGCATGTTGCTCTCATCAAGCTTTGCCCTGGTCTGCTTCTCAGCGGAGAGGAACTCATTGTTGCCGGCCTTGCGCTCTTCTATACATTTAATATATGCAGAGAGCTTATCTGCAGCCTTGACTATGGCTTTGACTGCCTCATCATCCTCCTGCATATAGGGGGCGAAGGCTGCGCGCAGTTCCTTCGGCAGGGTGCTCATCAGCTTCTCGTTTGCAATCTCCTCCACCTGCTTGTAGGCCTGCATGATCTCAGGGCTATGGTACTTGATGGGGGTAGGCAGGTCACCGGTGAGAATCTCGCTGCAGTCGTGATAAAGGGCGGCAGCGGCGCATTTATCCGGGTCGCAGGGCTGATGAAAAACATCCCGGCGGATGATTCCAAGGGCGTGGGCCAGCACCGCCACCATGTGGCTGTGCTCCTGAATATTCTCGGGCAGAGAATTTCTCATCAGGCTCCAGCGCTCAATATAGCGCATACGGGATATGTATGCAAAAAAGTTATAAGTCATATTCAATCTCCTTTGAAACTGGCCCATTTTATCATATTGCAGCGACGATTTCAACAAATAAGTATTGCAATGTGGATTAAGTGGTGATAAAATTTCATTTTGTTTGAAAAATCAGTTACAGTCACCGGATATGACCGGTTTATAAGGAGTTTTGAAAAATGGACAAACTCAGAAATATTGCAATTATCGCCCATGTTGACCACGGCAAAACCACCATGGTTGACGAGATGCTCAAGCAGTCCGGTGTTTACCGTGAAAACCAGGAAGTGGTGGAGCGCGTTATGGACTCCAACGACCTGGAGCGCGAGCGCGGCATCACCATCATGGCCAAGAACACCGCCATCCGCTATGGCGACACCAAGATAAACATTGTCGACACCCCGGGCCATGCCGACTTCGGCGGCGAGGTTGAGCGCATCCTCAAGATGGTCAACGGCGTTATCCTGCTGGTTGACGCAGCCGAGGGCCCCATGCCCCAGACCCGCTTTGTTCTCAGCCGCGCACTGGAGATGGGCCACCGTGTCATCGTTGTTCTCAACAAGATTGATCGCCCCGACCAGCGCATCCACGAGGTGGTGGACGAGGTTCTGGAGCTGCTGATCGACCTTGACGCCACTGACGAGCAGCTGGATTCCCCCATGCTCTTCTGCTCCGGCAGACAGGGTACCGCAAGCTACAGCCCCGATGTCGTGGGCACCGACCTCAAGCCCCTGTTCGACACCATCCTTGAGTACATTCCCGAGCCTGAGATGGACACTGAGGCTCCCTTCCAGATGCTGGTCAGCTCCATCGACTATAACGAGTACGTTGGCCGTATCGCCATCGGCCGTATCGAGCGCGGCATCATAAAGCAGAACCAGGAGATCGAGGTCTGCAACTACCACCGCCAGGATGAAGCTCCCCTGAAGGCCAAGGCCGTCTCCCTCTACCAGTTTGAGGGTCTGGGCCGTGAGGCCGTTACCGAGGCTTCCGCCGGCAACATCATCGCCATGAGCGGTATCGGCGAGGTCACCATCGGTGACACCGTCTGCGCCAAGGGCTTTGCTGAGCCTCTGGACTTTGTCAAGATCAGCGCCCCCACCGTGGAGATGACCTTCTCCGTAAACGACAGCCCCTTCGCCGGCCGCGAGGGCAAGTTTGTCACCTCCCGCCAGATCCGCGACCGTCTCATCCGCGAGACCATGAAGGACGTATCCCTGCGCGTTTCCGACATCGAAGGCAGCACCGACAGCTTCTCCGTTGCCGGACGCGGCGAGATGAGCCTTTCCATCCTCATTGAGAATATGCGCCGCGAGGGCTATGAGCTGCAGGTTTCTCCCCCCCGCGTGCTGTATCAGGAGATCGACGGCGTCCGCTGCGAGCCTATTGAGCGCGTTGTTGTTGACGTGCCTCAGGACTTCGTTGGTTCCGTCATGGAAAAGCTGGGCGCACGCAAGGGCGACTTTGTTGAGATGCTGCCCGTAGGCAACCGCATGAAGCTGACCTTCCTGGTCCCCTCCCGCGGTCTTTTCGGCTACCGCAACGAGTTCCTTACCGACACCAAGGGCGAGGGCATAATGGCCTCCGTCTTTGAGCGCTACGAGCCCTTCAAGGGTGAGCTGGCCCGCCGCAACACCGGTTCCCTCATCGCATGGGAGACCGGCGAAGCCGTGGCCTACGGTCTGTGGAATGCACAGGACCGCGGCGCTCTGTTCATCACCCCCGGCACCAAGGTCTATGCCGGCATGGTTATCGGCGTCTGCCCCAAGAATGAGGACGTGCCTGTAAACGTCTGCCGCACCAAGCACCTGACCAACACCCGCGCCTCCGGCTCCGATGAAGCCCTGCGCCTCATCCCCCCCAGACAGCTGAGCCTTGAGCAGTGCCTGGAGTTCCTTGCAGATGACGAGCTTCTTGAGGTCACCCCCAAGAACCTGCGCCTGCGCAAGAGCATCCTTGACCACAGCATGAGAATGAAGGCCCTCAGCAAAGCCAAGGGCTAAACGATAAAAACCGCCACTTAAAAAGTGGCGGTTTTTTTGTTAACTAATAAGTAATAAGGAATAGTGAACAGTTATTGTGTGGCGCTGTGCGCCACGGATTTAAAATGTGCAGAGCACACTATACTTTTTACCTGTTCACTATTACTTCTTCACTCTTCATTGACTTTGTTTACAAAGGCAATGAACGCTGCCTGACCTTCGGCATCCCTCTTGTAGACACCGGCATCCTCCAGAACGGCGGCAAAGACCTTGCCGGTCTCCTTGAGGATAATGTCCAGAGCGTTTTCATAAGTGAAGCTGTACTCTGCCTTCAGGCCCTTGAGCCAGCGATCATGCTTTGCCAGCATCTCATCCTCGCTTATATCCCTGCCCTGAGCGGCAGCCTCAGCCAGAGCGTGCAGCTCAGTCTTGAGGCGGCTGGGCAGCACGGCCAGACCCATAACCTCGATAAGGCCGATGTTTTCCTTCTTTATATTATGCTTGTCAGCATGGGGATGGAATACGCCCAGAGGGTGCTCGGCGGTGCAGATATTGCAGCGCAGCACCAGATCCAGCTCAAACTTCTCGCCCCGGCGGCGGGCAATGGGGGTGATGGTATTGTGGGGCTCGCCATCAGAGAAGGCGATGACGCCAACAGACTCGTCCGTGTAGCCGCGCCAGAGATTGAGAATCTTCTCCGCCAGCTCACACAGACGTTCAGGATCCTCACCGTCCAGACGGATAACGCTCATGGGCCATTTTACAATGCCGGCCTCAATGTCCTCATAGCCCTTGAAGCTGATGGGCTTTTCCAGCTTTGCCCGCTCCATGGCGAACTCATAGTGGCCGCCCTGGAAATGCTCATGGCTGAGTATGCTGCCGCCCACGATGGGCAGGTCAGCATTGCTGCCCACAAAGTAGTGGGGGAAGCTCTCCACAAAACTCAGAAGCTTGCGGAATGCGCTGCGGTCAATGACCATGGGCACATGCTGGGAGTTGAGCACGATGCAGTGCTCATTATAATAAACATAGGGGGAATACTGGAGGAACCAGTCGTCGCCGCAGATTTCAATAGGTATCATGCGGTGGTTTGCGCGGGCAGGATGGTTCATGCGCCCGGCGTAGCCCTCATTCTCGCGGCAGAGCTGGCACTTGGGATAGTCGGACTGGGGGGCGTTCTTGGCGGCAGCAATGGCGCGGGGATCCTTCTCGGGCTTGGAGAGGTTGATGGTGATGTCAAGCTCGCCATACTCGCTCATATACTTCCAGCGCATGTCCTTCTTGATGCGGTAACGGCGGATATAGTCGGTATCGCAGGAGAGCTTGTAGTACCAGTCGGTAGCCTCCACAGGAGAGCTTTCGTACTTATCGTAGAAATCGCGGATAATCTCCCGGGGCATGGGGGTCACAGCGCCCATAATACGGGTGTCGAAAATATCCCGGGAAGTAATGTCATCCTCGCACAGGCCCTTTTCCACGGCGTAATCCAGGATACCGGCAAGAATTTCCTCTATATCATCGCAAAGAGGTCCGGCAGCGGGCTCATAGTCATCCTTGCGCAGAATGTCCAGCAGCCGGTTCACCAGCACCTGAGCATCCTCGGGCGCGGCAAGGCCGTTCATCATGGCATAGGCCACAAGGGAATCTACCCAATGTTCAATCTTCATTGTGTGCTCCTCCTTATTCTGCAAAAGCCTCAACGCCGCCCTGGGGTCTGATGCTCAGCACATGGCAGGCGCCCTCACCCAGCACAGCATCAATGCCGCTTCGGAAGCTTTCAAGTATATCAAAGGGAACAAAGGCCTGCACAGTACCGGCAAAACCGCCGCCGTGGACTCGGGATGCGCCTCTGCCGCCCAGATAACGCTCACACAGAGCCAGGGCCAGAGCCATATCCTGATGCTCCTTATAGCCTGCGGGGGTAACATTCTGCAGATAGACCCAGCTGGAGCGGCCGGACTCCTTCACCAGCTCAAGGAAGCCTTCAAAGTCCCCGCTTTCAAGGGCTGCCACCTGCAGGGGCACCCGCTTGTTTTCGGCGAAGAAATGTACTGCGCGCAAAATGGCCCGGTCGCCGCAGAGGGGGCGCAGCTGGGGAATTGCCGCATAAAACTCGTCCTCGTCGATCTGGCTGAGAACTTCCTTGCCAAAGTATTCGGCAACCTTCTTTATCTCGCCGGGGATGGCGGAGTATTCATCCGTAAGCTCGGCATGGCTTGCCCGGGTGTCGATGATGCACAGGGCATGACCGCAGGAGGAGAAATCAAAGTTTACAGGGCTGATGATGGGATTTTCCTTGTCAAAGAAATCTATGGTGACAAGGTTCCCCACGGCGGAGGCCATCTCATCCATCAGACCGCAGGGCTTGCCGAAGAAGACATTCTCTGCATACTGGCCTATCTGGGCCACCAGAGGCTGGCTTGCCTTGGCGCCGTAGAACAGATGATTGATGATAGTACCCAGCAGCACCTCAAAAGCTGCGGAGGAGCTGAGACCGGAGCCCTGAAGGACATCCGTCTCGCAGTAGGCATCAAAGCCCCGGAGCTCACAGCCCAGTTGGCTGAATCTGGCGGCAACGCCGCGGATAAGGGCCGTTGCGCTGTTTATCTCCGCTGCCACGGGCTCAAGCTCTGTTATATCCACCTGCATCAAGTCAAAGCCCTTGGACTGGAAGCGAATAACATTTGTGCCGTTAAGCGCCACCGCTGCGCGTACATCCAGATTAACCGCCGCTGCCAGCACACGGCCGCGCTGGTGGTCGGTGTGGTTGCCGCCGATTTCGGTGCGCCCGGGCGCAGAGAAATAGCGTTCCGGCGCCCTGCCGAATGTTGCAGCAAAGCCCTGGTCAAGGGCCGTTTTCTGTTCCTTGCTAAGAATCAAAGCTGAAGCAGACATATTTCGAGTCCTCCGTTTTGATTTTAATATTTTGATATAATTATATTTGTCCTTTGATTATACGACATATTCCAGTAAATGCAAACTGATTTTATGCATTTTCGCGCAGGTTTTTCAAATACTTCAATCTTTGAAAATTGTTTTCGTGAATATCCACAAAGAGTATTCATTTATTTTGTTCAAAGCTACGAAAAAACGCTGTGCGCTGCCCTTTCGCTTTGTGGCAGTTTACTTTTTTTGAATTTCCCTTTATAATTGTCCTGAATTGTGCCCGCCATTTGTTTGGTAACAGTACAAATCAAAGCTTGAAGGCAATGGCCTTTAGCGATATTTAATTTTTTTAATGGAGGAAAACAAATGAAAAAGCTCGTAGCTCTGCTGCTGGTCTTCGTTATGGTCTTCGCTCTGTGCGCTTGCGGCGCAAAGGAAGAAGCTCCTGCAGCTCCCGCAGCCCCCGCTGAGGATGCCGCTCCTGTTGAAGAAGCAGCCCCCGCAAAAGTCAAGGTTTCCGTATTCTGGTATGAAGAGTCCGACGTTTATCTCTCCACCGTCCGTGCAGAGCTGAACAAGGAACTGGATGCACTGGGTGTTGACTATGACAACCAGTTTGCAGGCACTGACCAGTCCAAGCAGCTGGACCAGATCCGCACTGCTATCTCCGCAGGCTCCAACCTGCTGGTAGTCAACGTTGTCACCTCCGGTGACCCCGACACCGCTCAGTCCATCATCGACGAAGCCGGTGACATCCCCGTCATTTTCTTCAACCGTGC